>CAYGMG010000031.1:0-32992 GCA_964350895.1 uncultured Lysobacter sp. | reverse complement strand
TTTCCTCGGTCTTCAGAAAAGATGAAGTGTGTTGCACTTCAGTCTAGAGACCGCCCAGCCCTGAATAGGGCACAGCTGGCTCGCATCGGCACTTCAGCGAGTGTGCTCTGGAGGCCTGGTCCAGATCAGCAGGACTCCGGGATTCCCGGGGCGGTGTTTTCTCGTCCACGGAGGGCATCGATCTGTGGTGCGGGGCGGCCATCGCCGCTATGCTCATCGTTCCCCCGAGTGAGAACGGTGACCCGTGTCCAGCCCCTCAGCCCGCGGCTCCAGCCAATCTAGCCAGCGAAGCGTTTCGTTCAAGAGCATTCTGATTGTCCTGGCCTTCATCTTCGGCACCGGCTACCTGCTCCTCAACACCGCCAATCACCTGATGGGTCGTGCCCTGCTGGTGACTCTCGGCGACGAGGAGACCACCTACCGCAATGCCTGGGTGAGCCTTAACGGTGACATCACCGCTGAGGATCTGGTGGTCTACCTCTACGAGGACGACGCCGACGGCAAGGACGGCGACATCCGCTTCGCGCATGCACGGCTTGAGACGCCCGGGCTGCATTGGCTCCTCTTCCAGAGTTTCCGCAACATCAAGCTGTTCCGCTTCGACCGCCGCAAGCGCGGCAGCACACCGCACATGGATCGTCTGCACCTGACCTTGACCGGCATCGAATCTGACACTGGCGACGAACCCACCCTGGGCTACTTCGGCCTGTCCGGCCCGATCAGCGGCTCGCCCTTCGAAGCTGAAGGCTGCGAGTACGACAGCTACTGGCAGGGCGACGAGATTGCCGCTATGGGCCTGCAGCCCGGGGATTCCACACTAAGTTTCGACTATCGGATCAATGGCGATCTGCTGCACACGCGCGTGTCGCTGGAAACGCCTGGGGTCGGCGCAGCGCACTTCGAGGATCAGGAAACCCTTCTCGATAAGGAGCGCAACGCCTTGCTACTTGACTTCGTCGAGGGCGAGCAGGACTGGCAGTCGATGCGCTTCGAGGACTACGGCTTCGTTGCCGCGCGCAACGACTTCTGCGCGCAGCAGTCGAAGATCAGCGTGGACGCATTCATCGCCCGCCATCTCAGCTCGATCGAGCGACTGTTGGCCACGATGGGCCTGGGCATCGACCGCCAGACCCGCGACACCTATGCCCGTTTCGCCCGCAGCGGTGGCGAACTCATCCTCGATGCGCGATTCGGCTCGCCGGTAACCGCCGAGTACGAGGACTTCATGGAGTGGATGGGTGCGGTGATCAGCACCACCACCCTGCGGATCGGTAGCGGCGGCGATAGTCCGCTGACTATCGTTGCGCTGCAGCGCTTTGCGCCGCAGCCGCTGAAGGGTCTCGATGAGGACGTCTCGACCTGGGCCGCAATCGAGGCCGAACGCCGCGAGGAGCGCTGGCGCCGCGAACGCCAGCAAGCGATATCGAATCCTTCCGCACTCACCGCTGCCTCGACGGCACTCCCCCAGGACGTTGCCAGCGCTCGGGCACCCGACGTCGAGCAGGCGGCGGGCTTCGTGTCAGACGGTTCCGCTGTCCAGAACGTTGCCCCGTCGACGCCGGCCATCGGTCCGATCAGAAACCTTGCATCACAGAAGCCGGTGCGCATCGGCGACCTCGACAAACAGGCGCTGACCTGGCAGGAACTCCCCGCCTACCTCGGCCAACCGCTGCGCGTCTGGACCGTGCAGGGCGGCGCACGCATCGTGGAGCTGGTCAGAATCAACGGCGACCGACTGCAAGTCCGCGCCCGCCTCGGCGGCGGCGTGGCCCAATTCTCGATACAGCGAACCTCACTCCGCCGAATCGAAACCACCGCCCAAACCCGCCGCGCCCAAGGTGTGGAAAAAGCCTGAGGCCCACCTCGCATGCTCGCAGGGACCGACAAGACAATTGGAGGAGAGGCAGACGCAAAACTGAGATAACGGAAGCCGTTTGGCGTGCACAGCATAAACCGCCAACCTCCTGACCAAGTCGCGGCTCCGTTGCGGCAGCCAATATACAGACGTGCTCCTCGAGCGCGCTCACTCCACGCGTATGCGGTCAGCTCAACGCCGCTATCGCGTGGGATCTCGCTCGCGCGCCAGCTTCCTGAGCATGTCCAACTCAGCGAGTTGCCATCCCGGCCCGGCACTATTCAGCTCCAGATTTCCAAGAAAGTTCCTGTCACCGTCGCTCCAATGCATTCCGCGTGCGAGGCGAAGTGCCAGCGCCAAAATTCTCTGCAATCGCCAAGGGTCCTCTGCGGCTCCGTCCAGCAGGTATTTCATCATGCGCGGCAGATCTCCCCTCAGCATCTTTGCGGCAACCAGCAGCGGACCGGCAAGATCGCCGTCGAACCACTGCAGCTGCTTATCTAGCGCTCCTTTTGTCGCTTCGCTGGTCGCCGCCAACAAGGAGGCATCGTCGAGTTCTTCGCGCGAACAAAGCGCCGCCAAGAGCGGGTCATGCTGCAACGGAGACCACCCCGGGACGTCATCGCGTGATGCGAACAGGCGACATATCGACAGCTCTAACCTGTCTATCCGGGTTGTTTCGTCTCGCACCAGTGCTTCGCAAACTTGAGCGGGCCGCGCCCAGAATGCAACCAGTCTCGCAAACTGCCGAACGCACGGGTCTAAGTCTTCAAGCACGGATTCACAGACTTCAGCTGCTGCCACTCCAGCGGCATCGCAACTTGCGGCCACCTCGTCGGAGACCGCCCACTGCAGATGCTCGTCAGAGAGGAGCGTTGGGAACTTGGACCATGGGTCGCCCAACCAGAGATGTACGATCGGCCGCCCCAGAAACACCACGCGTCGCGGGTCGCACTTCAGCGCGTCTGCCATCGCCCAGGCTACGAGGCTCGCCCCCTCCAGTCGTGTCCCCTGCTGCACAAACTCTTCAACCGCAGCCCAGGCTAGGCCGGCCGTCGGAGAAGCACGCAACTCGGAGGCTAGCCCTTTCCGCATATCGTGTGCTCAAGTGGCCGCGGCGGGTCCGACGAGGTCGACTGGGTCACAGTTTAAACCAGCCATTTGGCGTGAAAGGCCCGCCGGCAGCACCCGAAAAACTGCTCGCCGCGCCCGCAATCAGCGAGCCGGCGCTGGTATGGAACTACAGCAACGGCCTTCTGCGCTGGACCCCGACCGAGCGCGCCGCCAGCTACCGCATCGAGGTCTGCGCCGATGCCGACTGCCGCAGCCTGCTGCAGACCGCACAAATCAACGCCGAGGCCGCGCAGCATCAGGTTTCACCCCTGCCCGAGGGCAGGCATTTCTGGCGCGTCGTCGCAGTAAGCGAAAGCGGCCTCGACGGCTACCCCAGCGCCGCAGCCAGCGTCGAGATTACAGACCCGACTCCCGACCTGTCCGGCCCCATGCTGGCCCTGGTTCCGGTCTCCGGCTTCGTCCTCGGCACAGACGGCGCCGTGCGCCTTGGCCCCCACGCCACTCTCCGCCTCGAAGCCCTCGACGAGCAAAGCGGTGCCGAGCGCATCGAGATCAACCGCGGCCAAGGCTGGCAAGCCCTGGCCATGGATAGCGAACTCAAACTCGACACCCTCGCCACCGGCACCCGACTCCGCGCGACCGATAAGCTTGGCAATCAGTGGGTGCAGATTGTCGAGGAAGATGCAGCTGATTGAGGACGCCTGCTCGGGCGCCGGCGCGCAGCTTGGACAGTGACCGAGGGGCTTTCCATCGGCAATCGAGCGAGGCGCCCTTCTCTGTCTGACCTGCTACAGCAAGCCTCCCCAGTTCCCAGGACGGTTCTCTTCCTCCACGCCGCAAATAGAGCTGGGGTGCGAGGCGGCCTGCGCCGCCATGCTCATCGTTCGCCGCAAGCGACGACGGTGAGGCATGCCCAGCCCCTTAGCCCGCGGATCTTTTGGTGCGGTCCCGTCCTGAAAGCGATCTTCGGGCCGGCGAAAACAACAGCGAAGGCGATCGGGCGTGTCCACAGCACCCTTTGTCGCCATGGCTATCGTTGTAGGCATCCAACTAACTGATGTCCGTCTGGCATATTCAGACGAACTTTGGTCCCGTCAGGAAGCCCATGCAAACGTTGCGCGAGAAAGCCACGAAAACCATGCATGGCTTGCGGCGTAGCGGGCCACAGGTTGTCAAGTTCGAACTCACCGCCTAGAACGAATGGAACCTTCGGGTACAAGCGCTCACCGAACTTCAATGGACGTACGCGCTGCTGCCACTCGTGGGCGATGGTGAAGCCCGTTTCGTAGTCATAGTCACGAAGGATCCGCCCGGCCCAGTCTTCGATAGAAGCCGCAAAGAAGGAGCGTTCCCCGAGCTCTGGGTCGAACTTCACAATCTGAGCTCCTTCCACTGCGTACTGACCACCAAAGAGATCCTGAGCAAAAAAGTACAGATCCCCCGCTAGGTCCGCATAGTGGGTGGTCCAACGAGCTGGCTCATTCACTGAAGCGATATCGTGTGGCTCCCCAACGCCTAGCCCGTACACCTGAAGGGCGCTCTCGAACGCCAAGAATCCGTTTTTAAGCGCGAGCAGAGGCGCCAGCATATTACTGGCTGCCTGAAAAGCTACGCTCGCAAGCTCCTCATTGTTGAACGGCCGCTGCGGAAAAGGGAGCGCTCCAATCTCGGCCAACTTGCTCGCCATCGGGCCCATGTCTACTTCCCAAATATGAAACGGACCCATGTGCCGTTTGGCAAGCCACGGCAGCGATTGCCAATAGCCGAACCGAGCCCGCGATTCGCACGACGAGGAATTGAGAGGATTGAAGGAATGACGCCACCGGGGTCTACGAAGGCCATAGGCCACTCGTCATTATCCATTCCGGGGAAGCACTTACAACCCTTCAAACGTGATCTTCTCCGTTCTTTTGCGCCGCCCTTGTCGATCTGATACGGGCGAGATTGTCTGCTACCCTCCGCGCTGACCGCATGGTCGATTGCCTCCTGCCAGTCTGGGTTGTTTGGGACGTGGATATCGATGGGATTGTCCGAACTGCATCCGACACAACCCGCCTTCTTCTTCGGCGCCAGACCCAGAGGGTCCACCAGTAGATGCGGGGAGCCTGCCGCATAGCTGAAAACTGCGGCGCCTCCGGCCAGCCCAATCGGATCCGACTGCACATACCGCCCGACCCCCGCCTCATAGTCGCGGAAGTAGTTGTAGTGCAGGGCGGTTTCGCTATCGAACTGCTGGCCGGGGAAGCGAAGGGCGTAGTTGAGTTCACCTAGGCCGCTCGGATTGGTTTCTGCAGGCGTGTCGCCAAACGGCGCCGATTCCCAGCGCCAGACGGGGAGATCGGCGGCGTTGACCAGGAGTCTCGGAGTGTCGAGGTGGTCAGGGTGGACGAAGAGCGCTTGTACGGCCGGGGCGTTGCCGTTGGCGGGAATGGCCTGTCCGGCTTGCGGCGCAGTGGCGGGGAGGATGACTGCTATCGGCGTGTCACCTAGCCACAGCTGCTCCAGAATCAGGCCACCACTGCCGTCGTAACGACCCAGCAAGTGGCCGTCTTCGTCGTAGACGAACTGTTCGCTGGGTGCACTGCCTGGCACGGCGGCGCTGGCGCCTGTCCACTTCGCCACGCGCTCGCCGAAGGCGTTGTAGGCGTAGCGGGCAATGCGGGCATTGCCGCCGGTATCGATGCGGTCGACGTTCTGTAGCCGGTTGCGGCCGCCGTACTCGGCGGTCAGCGTGCTGCCGGCGAATTGGCCGGCGTCGCTGCGCCAACGCGTGGTGTTGCCTGCGGCATCGTACTGGCGAGCGTCGCCGATGCTGCCGCTGCGCTGGCTTAGGCGATTGCTCGTGCCGGCAATCTCGTAGTCGAGCGTTTCCGCGCCTGCGGATCCAGTTTGCTTGATCTGTCGCGTGCGATTGCCGGTGGCGTCGTAAAGCCAGTCAAAAGCGCTGCCTGCGGTCGCACCGCTGTTGGCGGCGTTGTCGGCCGCGGTCAGTCGGTCGGCGTCGTCGTAGTCGAAGCTCCAGTCGGAGCGCGCAGCGCCGGTGTCGACGATGGCGCTGATCCGCCCGTTGAGGTCGTACTCCAGCTCGCGGCTGGCCGCACCCAAGCTGTGCTCGCGGATGCGCCCGTCCTGGTCGAACTCGCGCTCGTAGCGCGCTGTGCCAGGCCCGTAACGCCAGGACTTCGGCTCGCCGAGCGGGAAGTATTCGATCTCACTGACGATCTCGACGCCGTTGACCAGGATCCTCAGCAGACGACCGTCGCTGCCGTAGCCGTAGCGGATCTCCACGCCCGAGGGCAGCTGACTGCGTTCGATGCGTCCGGCGGGGTCGTACTCGTACGAGGTGCTCAGCGGGGTGCGGTCCCCCACCGATTGCTGACGCGCGATGACCCTTCCGTAGCGGTCGTAGACGAATCCGAGCTCGGTATCCGCAATACCGCTGGCTCCCTGGGCAGTCGTCGAAGCCGTTACCAGCCTGCCGCGCGCGCCCTCGCCTCCCTGGCTGTCGTCGTCGTAGGCAAAGGCGAGCAGCTCATCGGGGTAGCTGACCTGCCGCAGACGATTGGCTGCGTCATAGCTGAAGCTGGCGCTGATTCCGCGAGCATCGCTCTGCGAGGCAAGATTGCCGGCCGGGTCGAACTGGTAGTCGGCGATGCCGGTATCGGGGCTGGCAAGACGGGTCAGCTCATCGAAACCGTTGAAGGTGTAGCGGGTGCTGAGCGTGCGCGGGTCGATGACTTCGCGCAGGTTGTCCTGGGCATCGTAGACGTAGCGGATCTCGGCACCCGTAGCATCGGTGGTCGAGGCCAGTCGCTGCAGCGCGTCGTAGCGCGTGCTGCTGGATCGTGCGTGCAGCGGCGATCGCATGTCGAGTTCATTGCCGTTGCCATCGTGGGTGAAGCGGGTGATCTCCTCGGGCCGCGCGCCTTGCACGCTGGCCAGCCTGCCGAGGGCGTCGTAGGCGCGTGTTTCGGTCAGGCGGAGCGTATCTCCCGGGTCGTGCAGGGTTTCGCTGGTTCGATTGCCCAGCGTGTCGTACCCATAGTCGGCCCGATTGCCCAGCGCATCGCTGATCCGGGTCAGGCGTCCAGCGTCGTCGTACCGGTAGGCCAGATAGCTGCCATCGGGCAAGGTCAGCCGGGTGATGTTGCCGGCAGCGTCGTAGCCGAAACGGGTCACCTCACGCGCCGCACTGCCCTCGGGCCCTACTCGCTGTTCAATCAGTCGATCACGCAGGTCGTACTGGTATTCGGTGACCAGGCCATTGGGGTCAACCATCTCCAGCAGACGGCCAAGCGCATCGTAGCGGGTGTAGCGGGTAGTGAACCCCAGCGCATCAGTCATGCTGCCCAGGTTCCCCTGCGCATCGTAGGTGTAGGCGATGCTGTCATTGACGTCGCTGCGCGGGCCGTCCTCAGTGAGTAGCTGGCCGCTGGCGTTGTAGGTGAAACGCCAGGTTCTGGTCTGTCCGGCCACGCTGACCCGGCGCTCGCTGACCTCGCCGCGGTCGTCGAGCACTTGAACGGTGACCCGGTTGCCCGAGCTTGTCGGCTCGACCATCCGGGTCATCACGCGGAAGTTCTGGTCGTACTCCCAGCTGGTGGTCCGCGCCAACGGCGTGCCGAACGCCTCGGTCCGCGAGCGCAGCAAGCCACGCGCATCGTAAGTGGTGCGGGTTTCATTGCCTTCGTAGTCGGTTTCGCTGGCGACGTAGCCCCTGCTGTCGAAGCGACGTTCGGCGCTGTCACCGCCGCCGCAGACACCACAAGGCTGCTCGCTTCCTACCATGCGCCAGATGTCCTCGACCCGCTCCAGCCGGTAGGTACGCTCGGTACCCAAGGGGTCGATCTCGGTATAGCCCAGCTGCGAATAGCGGAAGCGGTAGCGATCCACGCCATCCGGACCGCTGGTCTGAATCGCCCTGCCCTGATAGTCGTATTCGACGCTGACCGTGCGCACGCCACGCTCATCGGTAATCCCGGTCAACTTGGTGGGAAATCGCTCGTCCTCGTAGTGGTAGGTCTTGCGGGTCGCATCGGGATGGAGCACCGCGATCAGAATCAGGTCATCGTTGTACTCGTAGCGGGTCACCCGCCCTGCCGGGTCGGTCATGCTGGCAAGCAGGCCGCTGGGCAGGTAGCCAAAGCGCAAGCTGCGTCCCAGGGAATGCGTCACCTGGGTGAGCTGACCCGCAGCGTTGTAGCTCATCGTCTGGCTAACGCCATCGCGATCGGTCAGCGAAAGCAGCCGCTGGTTCTCATAGATTTCAACCACGTCGTCTTCGCCGACGTAGCGCCAGCGGTTGTCCTCGGCAGGGCCAATCCGCTCGACGCGATCGCCGGAGTTGCCCACCGTGGTGTAGCCGTCCGGGCTCCGGTTGAACTGCAGATAGCCAACGTTCTCGCGTTGGAACAGCAGCCCATGCGGCTCGGCAATCATGGCGTTGAGGGTGGGCAGGACGAAGGGGCTGCCCGGCGGCAGCAGCTCCACCCGAACGTAGCTCTCGCCCGCGTTGGGTCTTGGCCCATCCGGGGACTGGTCGTTCTGGCTTTCATCAAAGCGGCTGAAATACGGCGCCGCCCATCCGACCGACAGCGGCTTGCTGTTGATGCCTCCACTCAGGTAGCTGCGCTGGAAGCGCAGCGGAAAAGGACCTTCGCCTTCGTAATCGACCTCGGCGAGATACTTCATTCCAAGCTCGGGAATGATCGGTCGTCCGCGGCCAAGCAGCTTTCTGCCTCCTCGACGCGCCGCGCAGGAACCAATCAGGTTGCATAGGGCTTGCTCGAGCCCGCCAATGGCGAGGTCGATCATGAATTTGAGCAGGGTCATCGCGGCGCAGATCAGGGTGACCACCGAGATCGCCGTTGCCGCCACCACGCCAATGGGGCCGAGGGCGAAGATGGCTGCCGCCACGATCACACCGCGGGCAATCAGTGGCGCCAGCATGCGCTGGATCATCTGCCACATGAGGAAGCTCAGCAGGTTGTCGAGGGAAATCGCCTCGGCGATGCAGCCAACGACAATCGACCCGTTGAGTGAGCCGTCAATGCGGGAAAGTCCGGCACCGGATACAGGATCACGGATCAGGTACCCGGCCACCGATGGCTGGCCTGCTATCGACACCTCGGTCTCCGGCGCCAGCACGATGAATCCGGCGGTCACCGCTTCCCGGATTTCGACCAGGGACTCCTGATTGAGCCGGAGCATCGGCAGGATCCGGCTGACGTTGTCGCGATCAATCGTATAGATCGGGATACCGCTCTCGTTCGCCGCCATCAGGACCGACACCGAGGTCGCAGCGGTGCCCGGAGTCTGCCCGGTCTGGATGTCCCAGATCAGGCCTTCCAGCATGGAGCCCCAGCTGCCCATCGCCAGCATCATGTTGACCTTGACGCTTACGTCGGGCGCCACGCTGCCGACCGTGGTGAGGACGTCCGTGGTGAATCCACGATAGGCGCCACGCCTTGGGACGCCGAAGAAGTAGCGGACGGTCAGGGGCTTGTAGAAGGCGCCTACCGAAGGCTGCCGGAGAATGCGCCCGCCGAACGCCGCGCTTGCCACTTCGCGGTAGTAGTCGTGGCCGTACCAGTAGCTAAGGCCGGCGGCACGAAGGAAGGTCCGAGAATTGACCACCTGCCCCGCCAGCTCGCCCGGCGCCTCTTTTTGAAGAACGTTCTGGGTGAAGCCGAACGCATCGATCGTGACGTTGGCCTGGGTCCCGGCGGTCCACTCGAAAGGGCGAGCCTTGCTGGGCCGCATTCGCAACGGGTCCAGCACGGTAATCCGCCACTGCTCGTTCTGGCCCATGCGGGTGGTGGGCAGCACAGCTTCGACAACGCCACCAATGACGATCAAGGGGGCCACGTCCAGGGCGTAGGGCGAAAGCTCCCCGGCGGCCTGAACGTAGAGCGCATTAAGCGCGCTCTCAGCCGTCTGATTGGCCGGCGCATACTCGATGTGGATGCCCTGGCCATCGATGCGTGCCATTGGCAGCGTGCGGGAGAAAACCGAACTGAATCCGACCGGAAAGATCTGGTTGGTTCCGCCGCGCAGGGATTCGATCTCGACCCGGTAACGCAGAGAATCCGGCAGGTTGGAAAAAGTGCCCGACTGCGATCCGACGAGATAGGGCAATGATCCTCTGAAGTGGCTCAGCTGCTCGGCGACGATCTCGACCTGTGGCAGATAGCTGGCGGCGTCGACGCCGTCGGCAACCAGCTCGTCCCCGAACGCAAACAGCTCGTCACTCGCGGCATCAAGGTCGAAACGCGTGAATGCGCCCTCGGGCAGCTGCTCGCGCTGTTCCCACACGCTGTTTATGCGCGCGCCGATGGGGTGGCTGGCGGGCGGTGGCTTGATGTCCTGGCTGACGGTATGCGCCTTGAAGCTCGAATCCATCGGCACCCAGGTATCGCCTTGTCGGTGCACGGCGCCGCGGGAGGGCTGGTAGTCGATGAAGGCTTCGACCCAGACATGTTCAAGCTGGGCCTCTTCGACCACGCCGTTGACCACGCGCGCGGCGGCGGGGACGCCGGCGTTCTGCAGCACTTCGACGGCATCGGCGGCGCCGTCGACGGGCTCCATCCAGCTGCGCACCTGGGCCGCACTCATGCTGACCCGGCCGGTGGCATAGCGGGCGGGGACGCCGGCGCTACGCAGCAGGGCTATGGTCAGGCTGGCGATGTCGAAGGGCGTGCCCTGGCCATTGAGCAGAGTAAAGTCGGCCGATTGAGCGGCGCCATAGCCCGGCACGACCTTGATGTTGTTGCGCACCCACTGGTAGATCGCCAGCGGATTGCCGTCCAGCTCCACGACCTTGGCTTGCACCGCCTCGCTGAACACGACTTCCGGGGTCTCCAGCAAATCGGCCGCGGTCGGCGCCGACTTCGGCTCTACCAGCCCTTCCACCGACTTGCCGCCATCGGCGATGAAGTCGAGAAAGTCCTGATCGCTCTTGAAAGGTGCGCCCGCTACCGGAACACGCATCTCCTCGCGCATTTCCTCGGCGCTCATCGGCCCCTTGCTGGCCGGTTGCCAGCCGGCCAGCAACACCTTCAGCGCCGACAGTGGCGCGCCGAGATCAGTCGACTTGGCCCGGCTGTATTCGACTGCGCGCAGCGCATCCATGGCCTGGGCATGGCGCTCGCTTGCGAGCGCCTCCGCTTCGTCAACGCGCGGCAGCAGCTCCGGCAGTCCCTGCTCGATGAACCACTGGCGGTCTTCCTCGAACTGCTGGCGCACCTCGACCAGCTGCGCCTCCAGCGCCGGCCCGAGACTGACGACCTGGCGGGCCACGGCCTGCAGGTCAACGCCCTCGCGCGGCGCAGCCTTGCCTGCCTCACGGTCGACATGGATCGCGCCGAGCGCGCGCTCGAGAGACGCAGCGGGATCGTTGCGGTCCGGGTTGCGCTGGTCGGCCAGCGCTTGCGCCTTCTTGATGTCGAAGCGCAGCGGCACCGCCTCGGTCTGGCCGGCGCGCGCGTAGGGCGGATCAATGCCCCCGAGAAAGCTCAGCGTGGCAACGCCGCACACCAGCAGTCCGCGCAGGCTGGTCCGGATGACGCCCGCCCGGGAGTGGCGAGGGCGGGCCATGGAAGCTGCTGGGATCATCAGGAGTTCCGGCTCAGGCAGGTCGCGGGTCATTGCGTTTTTCCACTACGGGTTCTGGTCGGACGAGGACGCCGCTGCGCTTGGCAGCGACGCTGTCGGTGCGGCTTGGATCAGTGACGTCGAGCGGCAGAAGGCATGCGCGCTGCACCCAGGCCGCCGAGCAGCAGGGCAAGCAAAGCAAATGCCCAGGGCTGGCCGACGGGGATTTGAACAAGTCTTCCGCCATCGTTGTCGATCACGCCGACCAAGACCGGCAGCGGACTGAGTCCGGCGTATCCAGCATCATCGCTGCGTGCCGGATCGCCGCGTGTCTGGATCTGGTAGTCACCGGTCGCCAGCGAGTCGTCCACCGTAATCAGGCGCAGGCTCCATCGCCGGGCCCAGTCAGCAGGCTCGATGCGCAGCTGCGCAGGCTCGATGCGGAAAGCGCCCTGCGCTGCGTTGCCCGTCCAGAGCAGCGCTTGCAGGTCGATCTCGACGGCCGCCTGTGGTCGGGTCAGCAGCCACAGCTCCAGAACGGTCGACTGGCCCTCGGTGATGCGCGGCGGGCCGACCAGGGCGAGCTGGATTCCGGGAGGCTCGGTGAGCACATCGTCATCGCGATTGACCAGCAGCAGGTCGCGCGGGTCGAGTCCTGCATAGCGGCTATCGCTGGACTGCACCGGCGGCAGGATCAGCAGGGCCTGGATATCGCCATCGATCAGGGTGTCATCGACGCCGCTGACCAGAACTCGTCTTGGCTGCTGCCAGTCGACAGCGGTGAACAGCAGCTCCGCCTGGTCGAGTAGCCACTCGCCGGCGTCCGGACTGGAAAGGACAAGGCGCACGTCAGCGTTAGGCGGCGCGCTTAGCCGCACCTCGAAGCTGGCGCTGTCGCCGGCCTCGCTGGTGACCAGGGCGCCGTCCGGCTCGATGATCACGGCGATCTCCTCGTCGTCGATCACCGTCACGATCACGTCCTGCGGATCCTGGCCGGCAAACCGGCCGTCGGCCGACTGTACGCTGCCAAGGCGTGCCGGCAGGGCCTGGTTGCCATTGGCCAGCCCGTCATCAACACCGGTCACCGTGACCGTTTGCGGGGCAAGGCTGCCCGCTGGCAAGCGCAGCACCGCCGGGCTCAGCAGGAATCGGGGCGAGCCCTGGTTGCTCAGCGCGATCTCGATGTCCGCCGTCGGCGCCTCGCTGGGCCGCACGCTGAAGGTCGCGCTGCCGCCCTGCTCGCTGACCACCACCGAGAGCGGCTCGACGATCAAGCGGGCGCCGTCGTCGTCGGCATTGACCAGCTCGATCGATGGAACGACGAGCTGGTCGAAGCTGCTGTCGCTGCTGCGCGCAGGGCCGAGCAGCAGGGTGGCGCGCTGCTCGCCGTCGATGTCGAGGTCGTCCACCGGCTGTACCGGCACCACCACGCCATCCCGCCAGTTGCCGGCATCAAGGCGCACCTCAAGCATATCGACTCGCCACTCGCTGGCGTCGATCGCGCCGATCGGCACGCGCACCGAGGCGCCCGGCGCCGCGCTGAGACGGACCACGAAGCTGCCAGCGCTTCCGCTCTCGCTGGTCTGGACGATGGCCGGAGCCACCAGCACTTCCGGCCGCTCGTCGTCGAGATTGCTGACCTGCACGTCGATCGGATCGCGCCCGTTGAAGCCCGGATCGCTGCTGATTGCCGGCAGCAGTCGGATGGTGCCGTTCTGGGTGCCATCGAACAGCGAATCGTCGAGGCCGCGCACCTCGACATCGAAGGGCTGGTTCCAGTTGCCCGAATCGAAATCCAGCACATCGACCGACACTGCCCATTCGCTGCTGTCGCTGCTCTCCACGGCAATCTGTACCGGCCCGCTCGGCTGCGAGCTCAGGCGTACGCTGAAGAACGCATTCTGGCCGGCTTCGCTGGTCTGCAGCACAGTGGGCGACACCAGCACCTGCGCACCGTCATCATCAAGATTGGTGATCTCGACATCGTCGCCGTCCAGACCGTTGTAGGCAGGGTCGCTGGACTCGGCCGGCAGCAGTCGCACAAGGCCCAGCTGGTCGCCATCGGCGACCGCGTCGTCAAGGCCGAGCACATCGACTTGCCGCGGAATGTTCCAGGTGGCCGGACTGAAGTTCAGCTCGCTCACCGCCAGCTGCCACTCGGCCGGATCGGATACCTGCAGAGGAACGCGGACATTGCCGCTGGGCGCGCTGGTCAGGACCACGGTAAAGCGTGCGCTGGCACCCGCCTCGCTGGTCGACAGACCACGCAAGGGCTCGGCGATGATGCCCGCGGGCGCGCCACCGGTCACCAGGAAACCATCGGCGTCGAGGACTCGCCACTCGCTGCCCTGGCGCACTTCCAGGGTGCAGGCGTAGAGGCCATCCGCAAAGCCGCTGGTCGAGACCACCTGATTGGCGGCCTGACTCGCGCTGGCACCCAGGCTGAGCATCTCCTCCACCTGCAGTTTCACCTCGCCCCCGGTCTCGGCCACCACCTGGCGGCGCATCGGCATGGACTGAATGGCGCCATTGCCCGTGTTGCGAACGGTGACCAGGCAGTTCTGCGCTTGTCCGGCAAGTACGCTGGGCAGCTGCGCATCGACGCTGCCGCTGAGCTGGGCAGCCAGATCCTCTGCGCGCACAAAGGCCGCGCTGGCGTTGGCCAGGTCGCCGCCGCCGAGCAGGGAGCGCAGGCTGCCGTTTACCTGCCAGCTGCCGGCGGTGAGTGCCTCGTCCAGCGACAGCTCGGTCCTGAAGCCGGCGCCGGCAAACAGGTCATCCAGGCTCAGCGTGCGCTGCAGGCGCTCACCGCCGGGACCTTCGGCCTCGATCAGGATCTGCGGCGAGCGCAGCACCTCGGACGCGGAGAGGTTGGTGGCCTCAACGCTAAGGTAGACCGTCTCCCCGGCGCGATAGCTGGCCTTGTCGGTCAGCAGACGCAGTGCAGCCCCGGTGCCGGTACCCTCGATAACGAAGGGCACGCTCGCGGTGTCTACCAGCTGGCCCTCGGCATCCAGCAGCATCCCCTCGATCCTGAAACTGCCGGCCAGCGCGTCACCGCTGTCCCACAGGGATTCGATGACCCGCGGCAGCAGCGGTGCCAGGGCGCTGACGCTGATTGCCTCGAACCGATGCACGGTGCGATCAGTGGCGCTGCGGATCTCCATTTCGACCCGGTAGTCCGCCGGCACGCCGCCGCGGTTCTCCACCTGGGCACTGACGGCCACTTGCGCACCTGGCGCATAGCTTGCGCGATCCACGCCCAGCTGGAGAACGCCGCGCCCGTTGCTGGCACTGAACGGCACGCTGCGCTGGTTGTTGCCCTCGCGGCATTCCCGAGCACGGCCCCGTGCATCAGCCACGGCGTACAGATCGCCGCTTCCCCCCAATGCGACCTCGCCCAGGTTCACCACCTGAAAGCGCGCCGGGCGCAGCGTATCCAGCCGGGTCTCGGCAAGCAGTACGCCGCCGTTGGCCGGATCACCCCGGTAGACACCAATCCACGGCGGCTCATGCGCGTCCACCGGGCCAGCATTGCCGACTCGCACCTCGACGCTGGGCAGGCGACCCGGCCCCTGGTCGATCAGCCGCAGGTCGCCGACGCTGAAGTCCGGCATGCCGAGCGGATCGGGGAACGGGCTGCGCTGCACGCGGTAGGTGTTGTGGGTCAGCCAGGACGGCGTCTCCAGCAGCGGCACCGTGCTGTCTTCGTTGATCTCGTTGATATGGAAGGACTGCGAGCCCCACACGCCGCCGGCGTCCGCCCAGGCGCCATTGCGCGCCTTGAACACGCGGATGCCCGGCGTGCTGCCAGCCACCAGGTTGGCTTCGAAGCCGGTGAGGATGACCTCGGCCTGCTTGTCGCCATCGATATCGGCGACCACCGGGTACTCGTAGACGGTGACCGAGGTGTTGCGGGTCTCGAACAGCAGAGCGCCGGTCAGGGCGTCGAAGATGCGGAAGTCTTCCTCGTCCATGTGGATGACTTCGAACAGGCCGTCGTTCTCGAAGTCGAACACGGTGGCGCTGGTGACGCCGGAATCGTCGTTGATGTTGGCGGTCCACTTCACCGTGCCGTCCGACTCGAACATGGTCAGACGACGGTTGGACGAGATCATGATCTCGGGCAGGCCATCGCCATCGATGTCGGCAATCGACGGCGCGCCCAGCTGGCCGAAGTCGGGCGCGAACTTCGGCCCCCAGATGGTCTCGCCGCTGTGCTCGAGCAGGTACAGCTCGTCGCCGATGCTGAGCACGATCTCCGGAAAGTCATCAAGATCGAAGTTGCCGATCGCGTTGAGGCCGGAAAGGTTCATCGGCGTGCGGTCGGCGTCGGTGTACGGAATCGGCTTGATGTCCGCCCGATGCCACAGCGTGCGGCCGTCGGCATCGTAGGCCGAGCGACCAGCGACGACTTCCATCACCCCATCCAGATTGATGTCGGCCGCGATCGCACCGACGCCGAAGGCCTCGCGCACCTCTTCGCCAATCGGCAGGCCGCCGTCGCCACCGGCGTCATGCGCGCCTTCCCAGAGCTTCTCGCCGGAGATGCCGCGGAAAGCCTGGCGGCCATGGATGATCTCGGCCTCGTTATCGCCTTCCAGATTGACGATGGTGATCTGGTCGTAGACGTAGGGCGGCGGTGGTAACAGCACCTCGGGGACCGAGGGACCGGACAGCGGCACCCGCCACTTCAGCTGACCGGTGTGTTCAAAGGCAATCAGCTCTTCGCGGTAACCGCGCACGCCAACGATCTCGGCGATGCCGTCGTTGTCGATATCGCCGAGCGCCAGAGAGCTGAAGTGGGACAAGTTGACGTCCGTCCGCGCCCAGTGCTCGCTGCCGTCGGCGCCACTGATCGCCACCAGGGCGGTAGAGGCCGGGCCGAACTGCGCCCGGCCGGCAGCGACAAAGACCAGATCAGGGATGTCGTACTCGTTGATCGCGCCGTCGCCATTGTCATCGGTCAGCTGGCCGACGACCGGCACCTGGTTCAGCGAGTTGATCATCGGGTTGCTCGACAGGCCGCGCCAGCGCCAGGCCTCCTCGATACTGTCGTTGCCGATGAAGGCGGGCGTCACCCGGCAGCCGAGCAGTGAGCTGCCCTGGTTGTTCTGCTCGTCCTGCTCTGGGACTTCGTTGTCGATGTCGACCAGGAAGCCGATCGGCGCGTCACGGAAGGTCAGCTGGGCACTGACCGCGATCTGTGCGTCAACCGCGCCACCGATTGGGAGATTGCGATCGATGCGCACCCGGCCGGCTTCGCTTTCGGTTGCAGGATCGAACAGGCCATTGCCGTCGGCGTCGACAAACGCGATCAGATCGAAATCCTGTGCCACTGCCGAGGTGCCGCGGTTGGCGATCTCCACCTCGAAGCCCTGCGAGAGCGCAAAGAGGTCCGGATCAGTCTCGGCGAGCGTGCTGTTGACGATCACCAGATCCGGGAAATAGAAGTCGATGGCCGTGGGCTTCAGGCCAATCACGCCCACGTCGCGACGCTCCAGCGGCGTGATCGGGACGATGAAGCGCGCCGGGTCGAAGGCGTCAGCGCTGACCGCCAAGCTGACCTCGGGACCGGTCAGGTTGATTACCTCGAAGCTGCCGTCGTTGCTGGTGCGCACGGTCTGCTGGCCACCGGGGTCGCTGACCACCACCAGCGCATTGGCGATCGGCTGGCGATTGGCCTGGTTGAGCACGACGCCGCGCACGCTGGCGCGATTGGCGCCAGGAGGCGTCTCGCCTTCCGGGTACAGCCGCGGGGAGAAATCGAAGACCTGATTGGGCACCAGCAGGGTGCTCAGGCTGACGCTGTCGTAGCCGGCAAGCGACGCCGTGAGACTCACCACGCCATCAGCATCGAGGCTCAGCGCGTAGCTGCCATCTGCCGCGGTGGTCGCACTGGGCGTGGGTCCGCCGACGCTGGCCCCGACCTGCACTCCGGCCAGCGGCGCGCCGCTGCTGCCATCGACGATGGTCCCGCGAACCTCGGCGGTGGTGCCGCTCACCCCGCGCGGATTGAGCCGGAAGGTCGCTTCGACCACCACCCGCGCTTCAGCGGTGGTCACCATGCTCGCATCGCAATAGTCGGTGGCGCTGGCATTGATCCGGATCGGCCCCGGCGCCAGCTGGAGGAACTGGAAGCGGCCGTCGGCGTCACTGAGCACTTCGTTTGCGGGGCTCTCAAGACGCAGCCGGGCGCCGGCGATCGGCAGGCCAGTCCCGGCATCCACTACCCGGCCGCGCACCACGCCGAAAAGATTGCCCGGACCGCCGCCCTGCGACATGCGCAGCGTGCCGAGATCGACGATCCGCCCGCCGGCGACGCTGAACTCGAAGCTCACCGTACGCATGCCGGGAAAACTCAGCTGAGCCTGGTAGCTGCCGCCGACCAGGTTGTTGGCATTCAGCTCGCCGCGGTTGTTGCTGGTGATGGTCGCCGAGGCTGCGCCGCTCAAGCTGAGGGTGGCGCCGGTGATCGGCTGCTCGGTATCCGCAGAAAGCACGATGCCACGCAGGCCGGCCAGATCGGGGTCGACAAAGGGTTGCTCGTAGGCATACAGGGCGCGCAACGCAAGCGCGGTCAGGTAGGCGTCATCGGAGAAACTGCCGTTGCCCTGCTGTCGAGCCTGCAGCCACGCCACCGAACTGGCGAAGCGACTGCGCTCGACCCCCAGGGCGACCAGAGCCTCAATGCTGAGCGCTGCGTCGAACTGCTCGGCAAAGCCACCGTCTGGATCCGGCCCGGCCAACAGGTAATTCCGCGCCCGATCCAGCACCAGACGCAGGTCGAAACGGGTGGCGAAGGCCTGCAGCGCCAGGCTTACCTGGGCGCTGACCCAGATCGAGCTGTCCGCGCCGGGCACGCCAGGCCAGCCGCCATCGCCGCGCTGCGAGGCGATCAGGAATCCGAGCGCGCGCTGCGCGGGCGTCTGCCCGCCGCGCCCTGCGCGGTCGAGGGCGCGCAGCATGTATGCGGTAGCCAGCGCGTCGCTGCTGCCGCCGGCGTGGGTCGGGTAGCCGCCGTCCCTTTGCTGCGCCGGCAGCAGTGTATTCAGATCGGCATCCGCACTGCGCCCCTGCTGGAGCAGGATCAGGGCGCGACGCGCGCCATCCAGTACGCCGCCATCGGCGGCCGTGCCCGCGGCCTGCGCAAGGTGAACAAGGCGCGCGGTCTGGCCGAGCGAGAACGCCGTCAGCCAGGCTTCGGCATTGCCGTCCAGCGCATTGACCATGTCCGAATCCCGGTGAACGCCAGCCGGGGTCTCGCGATCCAGCAGCCAGTCCACCCCCTGCTCGACATCGGCGCGCGCAGCGCACGGAAGGCCGATCAGGATGAGCAGCAGGCAAAGCAGCGATCGGATCATGGCTGTCGGGACTCGAAACTGTCGGTGAAGATTTGCAAGGGCGCCAGCTGCGGCTCCATGAACAGGAGCACTTCCGCTTCGCTTGAGCTACCTGTTGCGTCAGCCGCGCGATAGCGGAAGCTCACCTGCGCAGGGCGCGGCGCATCGGGTAGATAGTCGAAGGAACCATCGAGACGCAGCTTCAGCGAGCCGTCGGGTGTAGCACCGACCAGGCTGCTGAGCAGGGTGTCGCCGTCCGGATCCCGATCATTGGCAAGCAGCCCGCGTTGCGCGTCGACGCGCAGCACTTCGGCAGACGGATCCAGGTAATAGACGTCGGCATTCGCCTGCGGCGGGTCGTTCTGCGCCGCGAAGAAGATCTGCACCGATACCGGCGCCGACTCCAGCTCGCCATCGCTCACGGCGTAGCGGATCTCCACCGGCAGCACATGGTCCCGCGGCGGCGTGTAGAGCAGATGGCCACCCTGCAGCCATTGCGCCGTGCCGACATCGGGCAGGCCCTGCGGAATCAGCTGCAGTGGCTGCCCCTCGGGGTCACGGTCATTGGCCAGCAGACTGGCGAACTGGCGGGTATCGAGCGGCGTGTCCTCGGCGATGTCGAAACGCTCGCCCTGCGCCAGCGGGCGCGCATTGTCACTGCGCAGCACGTCGACGACGACTCTCCCCAGGCTCTGGTCGGCCGCATCAGCCACCTGATAGGAAAACTCATCGCGGCCGGCAAAGCCCAGCCGCGGCTGATAGCGGAAGCTCCCATCGACTTGCAAGAGCAGGTCGCCGTGGCTGGGCAAACTGTAGACCGCCGCGCGCAGCGGGTCGTGCTCTACATCGCGATCATTGGCCAGCACGCCCTGCTCCACCGGCACATCGAGCAGCGCGTCCTGGCGCACCGTGTACAGGTCGGTATTGGCTTCCGGCGCGTCGTTGATTGGCAGGATGTCGATCACTACCTCGCGCTCCGGCGAGTCGTACTCGCCGTCGCTGGCGACATAGGAGAATCCGTCTCGCCCATAGCTGTCGCGCTGTGGCCGGTAGAACATCTGCCCGGCTTCCATGCGCAGCAGGCCCATCTGCGGCGCACGGATCACCCGCAGGGTCAGCGTATCGCCGTCGGGGTCGACATCGTTGTCCAGCGGAGAACCACTCACCCGCCCGTCGAGCTCGCCATCCTCATCCACCGTGTACTGGTCGTCCTGCGCACTCGGCGGCCGGTTGTTGCGGGTGATGTTCAGCCGCACCGTGGCGGTATCCAGCGCCATCAAGTCACTTGCCGCGTAGCGGAAGCTGTCCTCGCCACTGGCGCCGGGCAAGGGCTGATAGCTGAAGCCGCCCTCCGGATCCATCAGCAGCTGACCCTTGTCAGGTTGATCCACCAGTTCCACCAGCAAAGCGTCGCCATCCGGATCCAGATCATTGGCCAGCACGCCCTGGGCGGTCCCGACCACCAGCTGCACGTCCTGCTGCACCCGATAGGCGTCGTCCTCGGCCACTGGCGGATCATTCTGTGCGAACACGCTGATCACGGCCTGCGCCTCTTGCGAGTAGGCAAGACCATCGAAGAGGCGATACCGGATTCGGTCCTCACCGTGGAAATCGGCCTGCGGCCGATATATGAAGTGCCCCCCGTTGAGCCAGTCGAGCACGCCATGCTCGGCTTCGCCCAGCACCTCCAGCTGCAGGGCGTTGCCATCGAAGTCACTGTCATTGGCCAGCAGGCCGAAGGTCTGTCGCGTGTCGAGAATTCCGTCCTCCAGCACGCCATAGTTCTCACCACGCGCCTGCGGCGGAGCGTTGCTCGTCGACTGCACGTCGAGGCTGACCCGGGCGATGGCGCTGGCCTGCCCGGAGCGCAGCGTGTAAGTGAATCCGAGCAGGCCGGAGAACCCATCCGGCGCCTGAAAGCTGAAGCTGCCGTCTGCTTCAAGGCTGAGCAAGCCCTGCTCCGGCCCGATGGCGAGTTCCACCGACAGAGTCTCCCGCGGCGCGCCCTCGATGCGGTCGTTGGAGGTCACTCCAGGCGCGGCCACCTCAAGACGCGGTCCGGGGAAACGATAGAAGTCGTTCTCCGCGATCAGTTCGACCTCGGGGTCGACGGCGGTCACCTGGATCAGGGCAGTGCCGGTCGCCAGCGCGCCGAGACCGTCGTCGACCTGATAGCGGAACTGGTCGACGCCAGAGAAGAAGCCGTTGGGTCGGTAGCGGAATCCGCCATTCGGCTGCAGGCTCAGCTGGCCGTGCTGGGGCGGGCCCACCAGACTGGCGCGCAGTCCCGGGCCGTCGACATCGCTGTCGTTGGCCAGCACGCCCTCGGCTTCGGAGACCAGCAGCTCGCGGTCCATGCGTGTGGTGTAGCGATCCTCCGCGGTGGCGGGCGGATCATTGACCGGGGTAACAAAGACTTCCACCGTCGCCTCGGCGGACAGCCCCGTGGTGTCGAACACACGATAGCGGAAGCCATCGGTGCCGTTGAAATCGGGATCAGGAGTGAAGGTAAAGCTGCCGTTGCGCTCGAAGGCGACGCTGCCGTGCTCGGCCGGCTCGACCAGCTCGGCGTAGTCGAGGCCATCGCCGTCCACTTCGCGATCATTGCGCAGCACGCCCTGCGCCTCGGGAGCGATCAGAAGCTCGTCTTCGCGGGTGCGATAGGTGTCATTGTCGGTGATCGGCGGGTCATTGACCGGCAGTACGGTGACATCGACGCGCCCCGTATCGCTGCCATTTACCCCGTCACGCACGCTGTAGAAGAAGAAGTCCTCGCCGTGGAAGTCGCGATCGGGTGTGTAGCGGAAGCTGCCATCGATGTTGATCTGCACTCGTCCGTTGCACGGCGCGCAGCCGCTTGAAGCGAACGAGGCGCGCATCGGGTCGCCGTCGATATCGCTGTCGTTGATCAACAGTCCCTCGGCCGCGGAGATCACCAGCGGCACATCCTCGGTCGCGACATAGGCGTCGTCGGTCGCCTGCGCCGGCGAGTTGACCCGAATGCGCACTTCGACATCGCTGCTGACCCGGCCGGTGGCGTCGCGGCTGCGGTAGCGGAAGCGATCGCTGCCTGAGAAACCGCTGGCTGGCACGTAGTAGAAGGTGCCGGTCTCGTTGAAGGTCAGCGTGCCGTGCGCCACTCCCTGTACCAGCTCGGCCCTGAGCGGCTGCAGATCGACGCCGCTGGCGGCCGGCCATGCCGGCGTCCCGGGACCGGGCCGCGCATCCGGGTCAAAGTCATTGCCCAACACGCCCTGCGCAGATGCGCCGATGGATAGCGGGGTGTCGCGCAGGGTGAGGTAGTCATCTGCGTTGGCCACCGGGTCGTCAGGCACCGGCAGCACGGTGATCACGATCTCGCCGTCGTCCCGCGCAGTGCCATCACTTATCGAATAGCGCATCAGCGCCTCGCCGTAGAAATGACCACTGGTCTGAATCTGCGTCTGGGTCGGCGCCGCCAGATCATCGACGGTGAGTCGGACGTGGTAGCCCAGCAGATAGAACAGATACTGGGACTGAGTCAGCGCGATCGGATCGCCATCCGGGTCGTAGTCATTGGCCAGCGGACTTGGCGTAACCAGGACGACCTGGTCTTCGGTGGCGGTATAGCGATCCTCCACCGCCACAGGTGGCCCGTTGACCCGGAAGTTGACGTAGGCGAAGGCCTCGATGCCGGTATCGACCTGATACACGCGATAGCGCAGCCGGTCCGTGCCGGCGAAGTCTAGACCCGGGGTGTACAGGATGCGGCCGGTCTGCGCGTTGATGGTGGCGCTGCCGATGCTTGGCGCTTCGACGATCTCGAACGCTATCGCGAAGGAGGGGTCGTAGCGGTCGTTGTAGGTGATCGGCCGTACGTTGCCAGTGCCGGTGTCGAGCACGGTATTGCGCAGCACGCCGTAGGAATCATCCTCGGCCAAGACACCGTCATTGACCGGCGACACGGTGATCCTGACCCGCGCGCCATTGCTGATGTCGCGGCCGTCATAGACCTGATAGATGAAGAAGGTTTCGCCGACGAAGTTGTTGCGCGGCGTGGCCGTGAAGCTGCCGTCGTCGTTGAGTGTGACGCTGAGATTGCGGAAGTCGCCGCCGACGAGGTCGGCCTCCAGCTGCTCGCGCGGGGTGTCCGCATCGAGGTCATTGACCAGCACACCCAGTTCCACTGGAACGACCAGTGGCGTGTCCTCCAGCGCCTCATACTCATCAGGCACGGCACGCGGCAGGCTGGTAATCCCGACCGCCATGGTCACGGTGCCGACGTTCGACTCCGACTGGCCATCGCTGACCTGATAAGTCCAGACATCGAGCCCGCTGTAGCCGGGGTCCGGGGTGTAGAGAAACGTGCCGTTCTCGTTGAGCAGCAGATCGCCATGCCGCGGGCGGCTGTCGATCAGGGCAAACAGCGGGTCGTCCTCGGGCGCATCGTGGTCGTTGACCAGCAGGCCCTCGTCCGGATCGATGATTTCCAGAGGGGTGTCGACGTCGACGAGGTACACGTCATTGGTAGCCGTCGGTGGCTGACTGACCAGAATTTCCACCAGCACCGGGGCGCCCGGATCGGTCGCATCGCGCGGCGCGTACTCGAACGAGTCCGGCCCACGGAAGTTGACCTCGGGAACGTAGCTGAATCCGCCGTTGGCCTGCAGGGTGATGACGCCATGCTCGGGCGGTCGGACCAGCTCGGCGCTCAGCGGATCGTCCTCGACATCGCGGTCGTTGGCGAGCACGCCAGGCGCCGCGACCAGCAACCGCGCGTTCTCGTCGGCGATGTAGCGGTCGGTCACGCCCACGGGAGCGTCGTTGACGCCGCGGATGGTGATCCGCACCCGCGCACTTGGCGAGGCCGCGCGATCATCCACCAGCCGGTAGCGGAACTCGTCGACGCCGGAAACGTCGGTGTCCTCCAGCGTGTAGACGAAGCTGCCGTCGTCGGCCAGCGCCACATCACCCAGTTCCGGCGCCTGGACCAGCTCGACACGCAGATCGCCCTGCGGGAACACGCTGTCGTTGGCCAGCACACCCTGCACTTCGTCGACGAAGAGCACCTCGCCCTCGTTCATGCTGTAGGCGTCATCGGCCGCGGCCAGGGTGTCGTTGACGGTGATCCGCGCATCGGCCTCGGCGCGCCCGCCGCGACCGTCGAACACTTCGTAGCGGAATCCGACTTCGCCGACAAAGCCGGGCGGCGGAACAAAGCTCAGGCTGCCGTTGAGCTGCAGCGACAGAGAGCCCTCGGTGGGCGCCACCACCACCCTTGCCTGCAGGGTGTCGCCGTCGGGATCACGGTCGTTGGCCAGCACGCCGCGATTGGCGGGAACCTCAAGGCGCACGTCCCGATCAGTGACGTAGCCGTCGTCCTCGGCGATCGGCGGATCATTGATGTCCTGCACCGCGATCGACACGCTGGCCGGCAGCGAGCGCAGGCCATCCACTTCCAGCCGATAGCGGAAGCTGTCGTTGCCCGGCGTGCCGGATGGCAGGTAGGTGAAGCTGCCGTCGGCGGCGAGGTTGAGGCTGCCAAGGCTCGGCTGGCTCTCCAGAACAATCGCCACGGTCGTCGCACCGGCGCTGATCCGGTCATTGGCCAGCAATCCCTGCGCCGGGTCGACTTCAAGCGCGCGGTTGTCAGGCGTGAGGTAGATATCATCGACTGCGTCGTCGCGTTCGCTGACCACCAGGGTGACCACCGTGGTATTGCCGATGGCCTCGGCGTTGGCCGGCGAGTACTCGAAGCGATCCGTGCCGACGGTGTCGGCGTTCGGGGTGTAGACGAAGCTGCCGTCGCTGCGCAGGTTGAGCGTGCCCGCCGCCGGCAGACGGCGCAGCACGGCCACCAGCTGACCCCCCTGCGGATCGATATCGTTGGCCAGCACGCCTTCAGGCACACCCACCTCGAAGCTGTTGTTGGCATCAAGGGTGTAGCGATCGGTGCGGCCTTCGGGGACGTCGGCGCTGTTGTCGGCAATGAGGAAGGTGCCCGCCTCTCGCGGTGCAAAGAGGATTTCCTGGGCGCCCGCGAACAGCCGTACACGGCGCATGCCCGGCTGGGCGTCTGCCGCGACGCCGAGGTCGAACTCCAGCGTGCTGCCATCCGGCTCTGTGCCAAGTCCGGACACGCCAAGCCCGTCTTCCGATTCCACCTCAACGCGATCCACACCGGCAAGGCCGCGACCGACCACGCGCATCCGCGTGCTGATGCCGCGTCGCGCCTGGGCAGGCGTCAGTGAGGATGCGTGGATGCCACGCAGCACGCTGACCGTTGACGACACAGCCAGTCCGTCTCGCGGAAGCTGCGTGTCAGCACCGCGCCGTACACCAAGCACAGGTGACACCACGGGCTGGACAATCTGTCCAGCGTCTCGTACGTAGAGCGTGTTGCCAGGCGCCGCCTCGGCGCTGCTCACCGCGGACGCCGAGCGCACTCGAACCACCCGGCCGCCAGGCGTGCTGTCCGGCGACGCGCGCAGCACCATCCGCGCGTTGGTGGCGGAGAGCGCCTCGTAGCTCTCGATGATCAAGCCATTGTCCGGCTCGAGCGCGACCGCGGTGGTCTGCGACAGCGCGCTGCCCTGCAGCTCGATGGTCTGGCTCAGGCCATTGCGCAGCAGATAGCTCGGGCGCAGGGAGGTGAGCACAGGCTCCACGTCGCGAATGTCCAGCAGATGCGGCGCCACCAGCTCGCCATCCGGGCGCAGCAGGGTCACGCGGCGCGCCAGCAGCGGGGCATCGGCTGCGATCTGCACCGATACTTCGACCGCGTCATCGCTGACCTGCAGGGTCGCGAGGTCGGCCTGCACCCCGTCGGCGGGCGCGAACTGCAGGCCCGTCGTGTCGCTCAAGCCACGTCCCGCAAGGCGCAGCACAAGCTGCTCGCCGAGCCGCCCCGCGCGCGGCTGCATGTCCGACAGGAACGGGCCGCGGACTACTCCGATCGGTAACGAGTAGGCAAGACGCTCCACGGGCAGCGACTCGGCGCCGCGACGTACCCCAAGCAGGGGCGAAACAAAGGGCCCACGGCCAACGAAGGACGTGTCGATGATGTTCAGGGTGTTGGCAGGTGTGAGGCTCGCGTCGCTCAGGCCGTTGGCCGTCTCGACCTCGACGCGGCGCGCTCCGACGGCTGCGTCGGCGCCGATCACGATCGGCACCCGCACCTCGGTGCCCTCGGTATTGAACACGGGCTCGCTACCGACGCTGATCCCGGCAGCGGGCTCGATGCGCACGATCGGGCGGTCTGGATCGGATTTTGCCTGGGGAATCCCGCGCAGGAAACGTCCGCGAATCAGCAGCTCGAAGGCGTCACCCGGATTCACCACCCCAGGCGCGATGCTCTCGATGATCGGCGGATCGGCCGCCAGCAGCAGCTGGCCCGCCTCGGGGCGGAGCACAGGCAAGGCGCGACCTGCGGCATCGATCAGACGCACGCGACGCACGCCGGGCACGGCGTCCGCATCCACCAGTAGATCCACCGACAGCTCGCGGCCATCGGCCGCTATCTGCAGCGCACCGACGATCACGCCCTCAGCGGGCGTCAGCTGCAGGCTGACCGCTTGCGACAGCCCCACGCCGCGGATTTGCAGGGCCGTACCGCCCTGTCCAACCGTGATCCGCGCTGGCGCCAGAGAGTCGACCCCCGCACCACGCAGCACGCCAAGCAACGGCGCCTGAACCAGGCGTTCGGGAGGCGCAACCGGAGGCGTCGGGCGGCGCACGCCGAGCATGGGCGAGTAGACCATCCGCTCAATCGATTGCGCGGAGTCGCGGCGTACGCCCAGCGGCGCATTGGCCAGCACGTCGCCGGCGCGAAGCGTGAACGGCAGTTCCTTGCCGGCCGCGGCGCTGCTCTGAGCGACGCAGGGCGCGCTGAGCACAAGCAGCGCCAGCAGCGCGCCGGAAAACTTCCGGCGGCATGCGAGCAGCGGGCGGCGCATGGCAAAGGCCACGGGCAGGACGATCCGGAGTCGGAGTCGGCGGTCTGTACTACATCGCGCCTACGGGAACGCTCACCCGGCGACCGCTCTGGGTGATCAGCACGGTGGTCGGCGCGCCGCCGAGACTTGCCTCAAGGGCCACCTCGCGGACCGGCTCGCCCTCGGTGAAGCGCGCCAGCTCAAGCCCCTGCTTGGCGGTCACGCTGTAGCTGAGGGTTGCCAGCAGCACGCTGAGGCCGTCGCCGAAGCTCACATTGGCCCGTGCTGAACCCAGCGCTTCGCTGCCCTGCACCGCGCCAGAAACAACCGTCAGCGGATTGCCAGCCGGCGGCGTGACGATCACCGAGATCGTATTGCCGAGCGGCACGTTGCGGGTCTCCACGATCACTTCCAGCGGATCCAGCGCGTCCTCGGGCAGCACGATGTCAGCAGCGCCAGTGGGCTCGGCCGGTGCGGCGATGCCCGCCACGCTGGCGATCCGCAGGCTGGGCATGCCGGTGACCACCAAGGGGCCGGGGGTCGCCTGGCTGAAAGGCGGGCTCGTAGCGGCCGTGCGCTGCAGCACGTCGGCCTCCAGGCGGATCCGGCCGACGCCGCCGGCGCCGCCTTGCGATGCCGTATTCGACCAAGCGCCTCCTCGTCCTCCGGTCGCGGCAATCCCGCCGTTGCCCGAGAGCGTGCTGGCGATCAGCCGGACCGCGCCGCCGCTGCCGCCGCCACCGGGTTGGGCGCCGGAGTTGTAGGTATTCCCGACGTCACCACTTCGCCCACCGTTGGCGCGGATCGTACCGGTCACGTTCAAGGTGCCGCTGACCGCGAGGAGAAGCGCGCCGCCGCCGCCGCCGCCGCCCGAGCCACCCTGCCCGGTCCAGCCGTTGCCACCCGAACCACCGGACCCGCCAATCAAGGGGAGCAGATCTGGATTGCCGTAAGTCGCGCCTGACGAGCCTCCGTAGGACTGACCTGCGGCACCGAAACTGCCGCCCGATCCGTTCCGATAGGCTTGCGTTGGAAGGCTACTCGGACGCCCGCCGCCCGGCCCCAGGCCCGCTTGAGCTATGCGGCCTTCGGCATCTGCACTGATCGGTCCGCCAGCGCCGCCGGAGAATCCGCCCGGCCCGCCGCGCCCCGGCAACCCGTCGTCGCCGACATTGCCATTGCCCGCACCATTCGCGTCGGCGCCGTCCTGTCCATTGAGATCGAGGCTGCCCGCGATCAGCGCATCACCGCTGACCAGCAGCGTGACCGGGGTGTTCAGCGCATTGCGCTGGAAACGGACGGTGACACCGGACGGGATATTGATACTGGTGTAGTTCAGCACGCCGTCCGCAGGCAGGGGCACTTCCACATCCACGTTGGGTTCCAGCGCGCCATCGGCGCCCGTGCTGCCGCTATCGAATGCCGAAGCGGAAAACGATGCCGCGAACAGGACGCAAGCGACTGAAAGAGCAGACAGTTTCATGGAGTCGATTCCCCGAAAACGGGCAGCAAAAAAGAAGCGCAGCGCCCCCCGTCATGGGCCCACTGCGTGGAAACAATCGGTATAGCGCCCACCCCCCCCGAGTTTCGGCGCCACTACGAAGATCGTAGTAGAAAAACGTGACCGGTTTCAACTAAACGACATGAGGAATTTCCGGATAGCACAATCGATCTGCTAAGGGTAGGAGACCGGAATCAGGCCTCAGCAGCCTGCGCTCGATCAACCGACTTGTGCAGGCAAACAAAGGCCTGTCGACCTGCTCCGGCGCGCTCAATCTCCCGCCAGCGGCAGCTGCGGACGGCGGCGGAACCAGCCGGCGATGCTCATGCGGTCGCGGGTGGCGGGAAGGACTTCGTGCTCGACGTCGGCGCTGAGGAACAGGGTGCAGGTGCCCTGGCGCGGCAGGACGTCGATGTCGCCGCCGGGCAGGTAGAGGCGCAGAGCGCCGCCATCGCTGGGCTGCCAGTCGCGATTGAGGTAGGCAGTGAAACTCAAGGTTCGGGCGTCGTCGTCACGGAAGCGGTCGCGATGACGGACGTAGCCGGCGCCGGGCGGGTAGACGGCGTAGTGGGCTTCCAGGCTTGCAAGGCCCAGCATCAGGCTGCGATTGAGGGCGATGCGGAGGGCCTCCAGCCGGTCCAGCAGCGCAGCGCGCGCGGGGACCTCGGGGTGGGCCTCGATCCAGCGGATCGAGTCGCCGCGCAGATCGGGATTGCGCAGTCGCCCATCGCCGCGGCCGACCGCCGCCGGACGCAGGGCGTCCTCATCACGGAGCGCACGACAGTCGGCGGCCAGCCGGTCGAGCAGGGACTCGGGCAGCAGGTCACTCAGGACCAGGAAGCCGCGTGTCGCGAGCTGGTCGAAATCGAACGAGGACAGCATCGGGACACGGCATGTTGATGTGCGGCGGCTATGATAGCGGCCCCACCGCCGCCGGCGCGCCTGCCCGGCACCTGATGGAGTGTCCATGTTCGACCAGCTTCCGCCGATCACCCGCGCCCTGATGTGGAGCAATGTGCTGGTCTTCGGTGCCGACCTGCTGACCGGCGGGAACCTGTTCATCCCCTTCATGCTCTGGCCCTGGGGCGAGTTTCCGGTGGGCCAGGTCAATGGCGAGCTGATTAGCGTTGGCTTCCTGCCCTGGCAGCTGCTCAGCTATGGCTTCCTGCATGGCAACTTCACCCACCTGTTCTTCAACATGTTCGCCTTGCTGATGTTCGGCTCGGCGATCGAGCAGGCCTGGGGCCAGCGCCGCTATGCGATCTACTATTTCGTGTGCCTGGTCGGCGCTGGTCTGATCCAGCTGATCGTTGCCAGCATGGCGGTCGAGGCCGGGCAGCGGCCTTATCCCACGGTGGGCGCATCGGGCGCCGTGTTCGGACTGCTGCTGGCTTTCGGAATGATGTTCCCCAACCGCCAGGTGATGCTGCTGATCCCGCCGATCCCGATGAAGGCGCGCACCCTGGTGATCGCCTATGGCGCGCTGGAGCTGTTCCTTGGGGTGACCGGCACGCAGAGTGGCGTGGCTCACTTCGCCCATCTCGGCGGCATGTTGTTCGGCTTCGGCCTGATCCAGTACTGGCGCGGCCGCTGGCCGTTCAACCGGCGCTGAGCGCCGGCTCGGGCAGCTGGTAGAGAAAGCGCAGCACTTCAGGAAACAGCGCCCGCCACGCGGCCTCGTTGTGCCCGGCGCCATCGACGATGCGCAGCCGCAGCGGTCCGCCACCGGGCGTGCGCTGCAACAGACGGTGCATGGCCCGCACATCGCTCAGCATGTCCGCACCCTCCTCGCTGCCCATCGACAGGAACAGCCGGGATGCGGCGGGGCGCGGCCGATTCTGCGGGTAGTGAAAGCTTGCCTCATGGAACCAGAACGAGGGCGACAGCACTCCGGCCAGGGCGAACACGTCCGGCCGTGCATGCAGCGCGTAGTGCGCCATCAAGCCGCCCATCGAGCTGCCGACGATGGCGGTATCGGCAGCGCCGGTGCGCGTCAGGTAGTTGGCATCGACAAAGGGCTTGACCCGCTTGACCAGATAGTCGAGATAGGCAGCGCCCTGGGCGGCGCCGAACCGTGGGTTGTGCCAGGGCGACAGCTCCTGCATGCGCCGCTCGCCGCCGTGATCAACGCCCACGGCAATCGCCGCAAAGCCCTGCGCGGCCAGCGCATCCAGCGTCTCATCGACGCCCCATTCGCCGGCATAGCCGGTCAGCTCATCGAACAGGTTCTGTCCGTCCGCCAGATAGATCACCGGGAAGCGCCTGCCGGCCTCGCCGTAGCCGGGCGGCAGGTAGATGCGCAGGCTGCGTGGCGCCGGCAAAGCGGGAGACCACAGCGGCGGCGTCAGCACGCTGACCCTTGGCGAGGCGGTCGACGCACGTGGCGGCGACTCGGCCTGGGCGAGGGAGCAGCACAGCAGCAGAAGGAAACCAAGACGCAGCATGGCAGTCCCGGAGCGGTGGCGGGTCGCCAGTGTGACGGCGCCGGCCGCGCGCGGGCATGCGTCTTGAGTCATGCCCCGCTCAGGCCCACAGCGCGCGGTCCAGATCCTGTCGGGGATCTGCTGCCGGCACGGACACCCGACCGCGCTCGTCTACCTGCAATCCCTCGGCGCGCAGCCGGCGGCGCTGTTCGACGAAGCCTGCCGAGTCTTCCGGCATGGCGATCCGCCGGTCGGCGCGCAGGACACGATGCCAGGGCAGGGCCTGATCGGCCGTTTCAGCCATCACCCGCGCCACCAGCCGCGCCGCCCGCGGGTAGCCGGCGACCCTGGCCACTTCGCCGTAGCCCATCACCCGGCCAGCCGGAATCCCCCGCACCACGGCGAGGATGCGTTCGCGGCGCTGGTCGGCGGCAGACAAGCAGGGCATCGGCCGTTAGCATAGCGGGTCACCTTTGCTGTCAGGCCCGTCATGCAGAACTTCGAGCAGATCCGCGCGCACGTAGCGTCCCATTACAACCTGACCACCAATGAGCCCTACCTGGTGGGCCTGGAGCTGAGCATCGCCCACGGCAAGCGTCGTCAGGGCATCTTCCTGGCCGAACTGGAGGGCGAGGACAGCCGCAAGTATCTGCGGGTCAGCACGGCCATCGCGCCGATGACCGGGATCGACGCGCGCCGCGCCCTGGTCTTCAACTGGGAGCAGCGGGTCGGCTATCTGGCGGTGTCGGAACTCGATGGCGTGCCCTACCTGCAGCTCTGCGAGAACCGTCCCTACACCGGTCTCACCGCAGCAGAGATCGATCGCCTGGTGCTTGAGGTAGGCGGCCTGGGCGACAGCCTGGAACAGGCATTCAGCGCCGGTGGCGACGTATTCTGAGGCGCCGCGGCAGTCCACACAGCATCACGTTTGATCGCGCGCGAGGCGGCCACTTCTCGTCGGCGTAACCTGATGGTCTGCAACATGGCCAGCAAGCGGCGGAGCAGCAGCGGGGGGGGCGAGGTGATGCGTGCGCAGCGCGTCACTCTGGAGCGATATCTGTAGCCGGAGCTACACGATAGAAGCGCGTGCAGCCTGCTCGGGGCGAGCGAGCCGGCGTCGACTTGTCGGTCACGGTTCAGCGCTGCACCGCCGCCCTGCCCGACCCAGCACCCTGCCCTTGGCGACGTCTTCCCGCCGGGGTCACCAAACCGGCAAGGAGCCGCCATGAACGAGTATCTGCAATCGATCGACTGGAACCTGGTCAAGACCCAGGTCCTGCTCTGGAGCGGCAAGCTGGCGCTCGCCCTGATCGTGTTCTGGGTCGGCAAGTGGCTGGCACGTCGCTTCTCCAGGCTGCTCGAAGCCCTGGTGGGTCGCTCCGGCGCGGACCCGCTGATCGCCGGCTTCGCCCGCAACCTCGCCTTCGGGCTTGGCCTTGCCATCGTCCTGATCGCCACCCTGGAGCTGGTCGGCATCCCCAATGCCTCCCTGCTCACCGCGCTCGGCGCGGCCGGCCTTGCCATCGGCCTTGCCCTGCAGGGCTCGCTGTCGAACCTTGCATCCGGCGTGCTGCTGATCATCTTCCGCCCGTTCACCGTCGGCAACTTCGTCGAGGTCGGCGGGCAGAGCGGCAATGTGGAGGCGGTCAGCCTGCTGTTCACCTTGCTGCGCACGCCGGACAACCGGCTGATCACCATGCCGAACTCCGAGGTGATGAGTAATCCGATTGTCAACGTCAACGCCGAACCGACCCGGCGCATCGACCTGCTGGTCGGGGTCGGCTACCAGCACGATCCACGCGATGCGCTTGCGGTGATCAGCAAGGTGCTGGGCGAAGAGCCGCGCCTGCTGTCCGAGCCTGCGCCAGCGCTGTGGGTCAGCAATCTCGGCGAAAGCAGCGTGGATCTCGCGGTGCGTCCTTGGGTCAAGACCGGCGACTACTGGGCGGTACGCTCGGACCTGCTGCGCAATATCAAGCAGGCGCTGGACGCGGCGGGCATCGAGATTCCCTTCCCGCAGCGGACCATGCACATGCTGCGGCCGGCGAAAAGCGGCGAGTAGTCCTGGGCATCGGCGCCCAGGACGCGGCCGCACGGCGTCGGCGCGGAGGGCGACTTTGGGCGCAAAGTTTGCGTTCGCCCTGGCCGGCGAAGTGGGCTCTTTTTGTTGAAGCAGGAACAAGATCAACAGCGTTTCGAACCGGCCTGCGGCCGGCTCGAGTCACCTTTCTTTGAATGGCCAAAGAAAGGTAACCCAAAGAAAGGCCACCCCGGTCTGTCGCCCTCCGGGC
>CAYGMG010000030.1:0-33061 GCA_964350895.1 uncultured Lysobacter sp. | reverse complement strand
TGTGACCGCTGCGCGCGCAGAAAGTTCATAGCTAATTGCTGCCGGCTCTATAGTGCCTTGAACGGCAAGGGCTGGATTCCCGCCTTCGCGCATTGCTGTCCGGGGAAATATCCGCCCATCGCGAGGCCGGCCGCGCGGTTGGCCGCTTGCAGCCGAATCAGAAGCAGAAAAGACTCGCCTTCGGCCGGCAACGCATGCGAATGCACCGACGTCATCCCCGCGCAGGCGGGGATCCAGCTCTTCGCAGCGATATCAACGGCTTGAAGAGCAGAAGCTGGACCCCCGCCTCCGCGGGGGTGACGAGGTTGGGAGCCTTTCGAGTTTCCCCGGGCAGCAGTGCGCCTTCGCGGGAATGACGACGCGGCTATCGGTTGCTCAGGGCTTGCGTCGGTGATAGCAGGGCGATTCGAGGAAGCGTGTGAGCGTCGATCCCCACATTGAAGATGCGAGGCGCGGTCCAGTCGAATCGTGCGTGGCGCGGCGGGAACAACATGTTCAGAGTGGGCCAGCCTTAGGGGCGGGCTTGCCCGCGACTGCAGGGAGTTGTTTTGAGCTCAATTCGCGACGGGCCAAATGCTCCCGCGGTTGCGGGCACGCCCGCTGCTACCAGATGCCCATCAGCAGGAAGTACACGGGTACGGTAGCGATGCCTATCTTCAGCAGTTGGCTGCTCAGGCCCTTGCGCCGTGGTCCGCGGAGCAGTTCGTAGAGCTTCAGGATGGCCGAGGCCAGGAGCGGGCTCGCGATGAGGGAGAAGGCGAAGGCGAGGGTAGCACTCGCCGTGTCGTGCAGGATCCAGCCGTAGACGAGAAATAGCGCAGTGCTCAAGACCATCAGGGGCAGGCAGCCCAGTCCCTTGAAGTCGTCGACGTGGGTCTTGGCTTTTGCTTCAAGCGCCTTTTCGTTCACCGGTCGAGGCTGGTCGCGGATATCGGTCGACGGGCCGATACCGAGCGCGTCCACCACCTTGGCCAACGAGCCGAGTTGGGCTCGAATGGTCTCCGCCTCGTCATGGAGACTCGCATTGCCGGTGACTGCCGGCTCGAATGCATTGCTGGCGCCTTCCAGCAGGATCACCAGGCGCGATTCACCGAAGGCTGCCAGCACGTGCTTGGCCCGGAAGGTCGTGCGCAGGCCATCGAGAAGCGCTCCCAGGGCTTCTGGCAGCGGGTATGCGTCGTCGACCTCACCCAGGGCGAATGCGTGGTAGCCGTCGGCTGCGAAGTCGAGGTGATTCCAGCCGCGCTGCTCTGCACGCTTGCGCCACAGGGGGTTCTCGTTGACTACCAGGGTCAGCGCCGCGACCGGCGCCGGCAGCACGTAGTCCGCGAACACGCCGGAGAACACCCGGGTCCAGTCGGTGGCGCTTCGTCCGACCTCGGAGTGTCTCTTGTCCAGAAAGAGTTCGGCGATCCGGATGGGAACGCCGCGATAGCTGCCGGTGATGACGTCGCCGAACTTGCGCCTGTCATGCTGTTCAAGGAACTCCCAGTCGATGAATGGAGCCAGGCCGAACTCGGCTTTCTGCTCGAACCGGAAGTCGCCAAAGTAGCCGACCAGAATGGGCGTGATCCGGCTCTTGGTCGCCTGGGTATGGGTACGTGCCGGGTCGATCGTCCAGACAACCAGCACCAGGGCCACGATTCCCAAGGTCACCAGCACCAGCCAGCCACCCGGTCCACCCCAGGTGTCGGAAAACCAGAACATGCCTGCTGCCAGTCCCAGGGCGAGGGCAAGGGACTGCGCACCGCGGATCAGGCTGCTGCGCATCGCGCTGCCTGCATTGGCCCGGTGACGCGCCTCGAGAGGGCGAAGCCATTGCTCGTAGTAGGCGGTGAACTCCGGGTCGTCCTGCAACGCTCCGCTGTCGAAACGGCTCATGCGATCCCCCTCGCCTGGCAAGCTCACAGGCAGGTCAGTGCGATCAGCTCGCCGCCGAGTGTACCGCTCCAGGCTGCATCGCCGCTCGGTCGGGTCTAGGCCGATGTGCGGCGCGATTGTCTGCCCGCGTCGGGTGTGTGTCGGCGGTGCTGATCATGGCGTTTGCGCGGCCGTGGGTGAACCGACGGCCTGATGGCAGCTCGACAGCAGGTGGCGGCTGGAGCTTTCTTCGATCAGCCCGGCGCGGCAGCGTTTGCTTGCCCGCCGGCCAGGCGCTCGACGAGCTGGGTCGGGTCGAGGGTCGCCGAGGAGTCCAGCGTGCTCAGCAGATCCAGCATGCGCTGATTGCGCGGCGCCTTGTCGCCCAGAGACTCGGCGAGGCGGACCACCGCGCCGCAGAGGTCGTCGATCTCGGTGCGGCGGCCGGCACGGCGGTCGTCCTGCATCGATGAGCGCGCTTCCGGAGAAATGGTCAACATGCGCCGGGCGAGCGCCTGGAACAGCGGCGTCGGCAGGCGCAGCAGGCTCGGCAGCAAGGCGGGCGGCAGGGGCGTGACCCGGGCTGGGCGGATGCCGGCGCGGCGCAGCAGGCCGAGGGTCTCGGACTGCAGGTCGGCGACCACCCGGCGATAGCCGCGTTGCAGCAGCTGTTCGCGCAGCGGGATGCCGGACAAGGCGTTCACCGGGTTGTTGAGGTTGAGCAGCAGCTTGCCCCACTGCACGGCACGCATGTCGGCATGCAGGGACAGCGGAAGTCCAGCCTCGGCGAAGCGCGCTGCCCAGTGCTCGCTGCTGGCGCTGCGGGCGCAGGCGAGCTGGCCGTCGGTGCTTTGCTGGACGCTGCCCGGGGCGTGCATCACCACGTTGAACGGGACCATCCCCGCCAGCACTTCCAGCGACGGGGCGCTGGCATGCAGCCGGCCCGGATTGTCGACGCCGTTCTGGAAGGAAATCACCGGGGTGCCCGGTGCACAGTGCTGTTCGAGGTCAGCGCCGGCATCCAGGGTTGCCGGGCCCTTGACCGTCAACAGCACCAGGGCCGGCATCGGCGCATCGCGCAGCGTTTTGCTGGCGCTGACTACGCCGGGCGCGATGTGCAGGGTGCGGCCATTGATCCGGCCGACCTGCAGGCCGCGCTGCTGCAGCGCGTCGACGCTGGCGGGGCGGGCCACACAGTGCACCGGTATGCGCGCGGCGGCGAGTGCGCCGGCAAGAAACTGGCCGATGGCACCGGCACCGTAGACCAGCACCCCCGACGGTTCGGTCATCAGTAGGCAAGGCCGAGTTTGCGGAACAGCTTGGCGAGCAGGAAGATCGGCCCGACCAGCAGGTACTGCAGGTCCTCGAGGAAGGACGGTTTCTTGCCCTCGATGCGGTGGCCGATGAACTGGAAAACCCAGGTGATGGCGAACAGGGAAAGCGCGACCCAGCCAAGGTAGGGAACCACTGGATAGCTGGCCATGCAAAGCAGTGAGAACGCCGCCATCACCGCGGTGAACGGCCAGGAAAGCCGGGCGTAGTAGGCCAGTGATCCGAGGATCGCGGCGACTGCCAGGTAGGGGTGGATCAGCCAGGGCAGGGCAAGCGTGCACCAGACGATGATCGGCACGCAGATCCAGTGGATGGTGATATTGGTCGGATGGCGGTGCGACTCGGCGTAGTGGCCGATCAGCCGGTCCACGCGTCGCACATCACGGCCGAGGGCAGCGGAATGCATCGACTCTCTCCTGTCGGGTCAGATCGACACTGTAGCGCCAACCGGGGCGCCGCGGCGTGTCGTGCGGGCAGGGCCCAGGCCCTGCAGTTCAGAGCGGGCGCAGAAAGCCGAGGTCCGGGCCTTCGATGGACAGCTTGGAGCCGACCATCTGCGCGAGGTTGGGAAACACATCGGCGCGGTCGCTGGCGGCAAGCCCGAACCAGCTGGCCAGGGTCGCGGCGTACTGGTCGACGGCAAGGGTGGGAATGATCCGCCCCTGGCCGAGATTGAGCGGGTTGTTCTGCAGGCCCAATGGCGGCAGCTCGCCGAACACCTGGCCGCCGCGAACCGAGCCGCCGACGACGAAGTGGTGGCCGCCCCAGCCGTGGTCGGTGCCGTCGCCGTTGTTCGACAGGGTGCGGCCGAATTCCGAGGCGGTGAACGCGGTGACCTGATCGCCGAGGCCGAACGCGCCTGAACTCATCACTTGGTCGAAGGCCAGCATCGATTGCGACAGCTCACGCAGCAGCTCGGGCAGGTCGGCGTTCTGGCTGTCGTGGGTGTCGAAGCCGCCAAGCTCGGTGTAGAACAGCTGGCGCGACATCTGCAGCGTGCCGCGCTGGCGGATCACCCGGGCCACCATGAGCAGCTGGGCGGCCAGGCCGGGCAGGACGGCGCGGCCCTGGTCGGCGCGCTGCCAGGACAGGCCAAAGGCCTGCCAGAACGGGGCATAGGCGTCGTCGGCATAGCCGGTCTCGACGCCCTCGCCGTTGACTGTGCGGTCCTGACGCAGGGCGCTGGCCAGCTGGTCGCCGGCCTCGCGGGCCACCCGCACCTTGCTGGCATAGGCGCGCTCGAGCGGGTGCGCGTAGCTGGCATTCATCATCGCGGTGAAGCTGTCGCGGCGGCGCTGGTTCCAGCTTTGCCCGTCGCTGGTGTCGATCCGGTCGATGACCTCGGCACCCTGCTGATTGAGGAAGTAGGGCAGCACGTTCTGTCCGGCCTGGAACACGTTCTCGCCGCTGATCGACATGTTCATCGAGAGCAGGGGATTGCCGTTGCTGGCCTGGAAACGATCGGCCAGACGCCCGCCCCAGCCGATCCGCTGGCCGGTGTCGGCACGCGGGGTCTGCCAGAGCACGGTCTGGTCGGAATGCGAGAACAGCTGGGCCGGCAGCGGCACCAGCTCGTTGTCGTAGTCGCTGAAGCTGGTTGGCCGGACCAGCGGTCCGACGTTGGCGACGATCGCAGCGCGCCCGCCGTTGACCAGGGCACGCAGACCGCTCATTTGCGGGTGCAAGCCGTAGGCGCTGCCGTCCTGGCTGACCCCGGAAAGCGTCAGCAGCTGGTCGCTGGCGATGCGCAGGTCGCTCGGGTTGGACTGTCCGCCATTGCCGGCCTGACCGCTGCCGCGACGCGAAGCATCATAGGCAGTCCGGTGCGCGCCATTGATTGGCACGATGCTGGAAAAGCTGTCGTTGCCGCCGGCGAGATACACGCAGACCAGGGCCCGGTAGTCGCTGCTCGACCCATTCAGGACCAGCGGACCGCCGGCCAGCAGCAGCTTCGGCCACATCGAACCGAACGCGCCCGAGGCGGCGGTGGCGCACAGAGAGGCGCGCAGGAAGTCGCGTCGTCGCATCTGGCTCATCGCTATTTCTCCACCACGTAGCTGGGCGAGACCAGCACCAGCCAAAGGGCATCCTGGACGCGGATGCGCCGGGTCTCGGCGTCGCTGCGCCAGTTGAAGAAGGCCTCGGCGGTGACGTGGTCGATGATGATCTGGCGCACCGCGGTGGGCAGCTGGTTGCCGGTGAACAGCAGGTTGTAGCGGTCGACCAGGGCAGCGGGGTCGTGGGCGATGGCCATGTCGCGGCTGAGCGAGACCACTACCGGACGCCATGATCCGCTGCTCGGCAGTCCCGGATTGCCGAGCCAGGTCCAGCCTACCTTGCCGCCGATCTCGTTGATCATCCGGGTGATGTAGGTGTCGGTGGTGATCTGGAACTCCGGCGAGAGAAGGCCGCGCTGGGCGATCTCGGCGCCGGGCAGGGCGTAGTCCGGGCTGAAGAAATTGAACACCGTCGGCGAGCGCATCGCCGCCTGCGCCGTGTAGTAGTCGAGATAGCCCTCGCGCCAGTAACCCTGCGGGTGGCTGGGCTGGGCATCCAGCGCACGGAACAGCTGGATCACCCGCATCAGCGGTTCACGGAGTTTGCCGACGCAGCCGCTGCTGGGTCCGCTGCAGGCACTGGTGGTCGGCTGGCGCGCCTCGTTGTCGAGCAGGATGGCGCGCAGCATCGCTCCGAGGTTGCCGCGCTCGCCGCCGGCTGCGCTGCCATTGTCGTCATTGAACACCGCCGCCACGCGCTGCACGTAGCCCGGCGTCGGATTGCTGGTCACCAAGCGCTGGATCAGACGCTTGGCAAGGAAGGGACCGACGTTGGGGTGGTGGAACACATTGTCGAGGGCTTCGTCCAGATTGGCCTCGGCGGTGCCACCCGCGGCGAGCACGCCATTACTGTCGACCCGGCCACGGGCCACGTCCGGATAGCGCAGCAGCTGTTTGCTGCCAAGGGCCTGATGGTAGATGTTCCACGCGCGCATCGGGGTCCGATAGCCCTGGGCCAGCTTCCAGTGGATGTCACCGCCCGGGTGGTTGCGGCAGTACTCCCACTCCCACCAGTAGTCGTACTCGACGATGTTGCCGGGGCTGTCGGTGTTGCTGTTCCAGCCGGGCCGGGTCGGCGAGCAGGTTGACAGGTTCCAGCCGGTGAACACGGCGGCGAAGCCACGGATGGTGTCCTGGTCATAGCTCGGCACGGCCTGCACGCCGGCTTGCCCTGCATCGCCATCCAGCGGCTGGCCGTTGAGCTGCAGCTGGACCAGACCGACCGAGAACAGCTGCATGATTTCGCGGGCGTAGTTCTCGTCCGGGCGAATGGTGCCGGTCTGATTGCTCTTGCGGTTCTTGTACATCGACAGGTACTGGCCCATCGACGGATGCAGGGTCACTTCCTCAAGTAGGTCGCGGTAGTTGCCGAAGGCATTCCGGACCAGGATGTCGTAGTAGCTGGCTACCGCCGTGGGGCTGCCTTCCAGCGCGCCGATCTGCTCGGAGACCACCAGGATCTGCGACAGCGCAAAGGCCATCCGCTGGCGCAGCTGGTCGGGCGCGGTGACCGCGATGCGCACCCACTCCTCATGCCGTTCCCCCGACCAGACGTTGTCCAGCCCTTGCTGGCTGATCCGCTGGTCGACCCGGGGCAGATGCAGGGTGGCGGGCAGGGCGATCTGCTCGTCGATCCAGCGCGGCAGGCTGAGCGACTGCAGGCGGGACATCTCGCCCAGGGTCGGACCGAAGCTGGCCTGGGTCAGGAAGCGCGACGCCTCCGCGGCGCTGGGCGGGGCGCTGAACGCGCCCTCGAAACCATCGCCGAAGAAGGCAAAGGATGGCGAGGCGAGCAGGGCGCCAAGCGCCAGTCCGCCGAATCGTAGTGCGCGCATGGTGGCCTGCTGCGTTGCGAATCGCGGGGCAAGTCTAGCGGTCTGGCCCGGCGCAAAGCGCGTCGACGGTCACGCCGCAGGCGGCCGGGCCGCCGTGCGGCCGCTCGTCGCCGATCAACGGCAGACTTGAGCCGGGCGGCGGGCGCCGCCAAGATGCGTATATGAACCTACGAATCGCGCTGCCCTTGCTGCTTACCTTGTTGTGTTCCACGCAGGCCCGGGCCTTCTCCAGTGGTTCCACCGTCTGCGAGGTCGACGCGCTGCCTTTCGCGCCGATGGCCAGCGTGCTGCGTCAGCCGGCTCCGGATGGCTGGCGGCTGCGCGCCGAGGCCGACAGCTGGTATCCGGGCGCGCTGCGCCGGCTGCGTCTTGAGCACCCGGATCCGACGCGGCGCGCACGCGGTGTGCTGGTCTGGGTCAAGGGCAACAGCTTCGGCAGCCCGGTGGGCGCCGGCCAGTTCCTCGACCTGGGAGTCAGTGACCTGTTCCAGTTCTCGCTGGCTTCCTGCGAGCAGTGGTCGCTGACCCAGCGCGATGCCCAGCCCAAGACCCAGGATCAGCTGCTCTTCGCCTGGCAGGCGCCAATGGCTGGCGGGCTTGGATTTCTGGCCGCGCGCGCCTTCGTGATCGAGGACTGCAGCGCCTTCAGCGGCGGCTGCCGCGACGCCCAGGCGCTGACCGAAATCGTGTCGCTGCGCGAAGTCGTTTTCGCCGAAGGCTTCGAGTAGCCGTAGCCGTCACGCGGCCAACGCGCCGCCGCAGCTGGATCCCTGGCCCGCGGTGCAGCCAAAGCAGTGCCGGGCAACGCGGATCGCCTCGGGAACCTTGCCGCCCAGCAGGTCGCGCAGATGCATGCGGTGCTCGTGATCACCGACGGGCAGGTCGAGCATCTGGTTGAAGTCGCAGTCGAACAGGTAGCCGCGCCAGTCGACGCTGAGCAGGTCGCGACACATCACCGAGTCGAGGTTCTCGTCCCGGTGCGCGGCCTCCAAGGTATCCATGTAGCTGTCGTACTGCCCCTTGGACAGCAGCCAGGAGCCAAAGCGCTTGATCGGCATGTTGGCCAGCGCGAACAGCTGGTTGAAGACGATTCCGAACTGCTCCTGCAGCAGGCGCTTGTAGTCGGCCTCCAGCGCGGCCTGCGGCGGCGGCAGGAAGGCGCCGTTAGGGTTGTAGACGAGGTTCATCACCCGACCGCTTCCCGGCTGTCCGTAGCCCAGCGCATTCAGCGTCTGCAGGGCCTTGATCGATGCCTCGAACACGCCGTCGCCGCGCTGCTCATCGACATTGGCCGCGCTATAACAGGGCAGGGAGGCGATCACTTCGACCTCGTTGTCGGCCAAGAAACCACCCACCCACTCGTAGCCCGGCTCTTCCATGATGGTCGGGTTGAGTCGGTCCATCACCGCGATGCCTCGCGCACGCGCTTGCTCGACCAGCCAGCGGAACTCGGGGTTCATTTCCGGCGAGCCGCCGGTCAGGTCGAACTGGCGCACGCCATGCTGGTCGGCAACATCCAGCGCCAGCTGCATGGTCGCGCGGTCCATCAGTTCGGTACGCCGCGGCCCGGCGTTGACGTGACAGTGGATGCAGCTGAGGTTGCACAGGTAGCCAAGATTCAGCTGCAGGGTGGAAAGCCGGCGGCGCGCGATCTGCGGAAAGCTGCCTTGGGCGAGCAGGGGCCAGGTATCACGCATGGTCAGTCCTTTGCTTGGAAGGTTGCGAGGGCTCGAAGGGTTGCCGCAGCAGGCGCCACAGGCCCTGTGCCTCGGGTTCGCGCCAGCGTTCGAGGCCAATCGCCATCGACACCTCGGGTGTTCGCGGCCGCACGCGATAGCTGGCGAACAGCCGATCCCATAGTGACAGGTGGAAGCCGTAGTTGCTGTCGGTTTCCTCACGCAGCGGCGAGTGGTGGATGCGATGCATGGAGGGGGTCACGAACAGCCAGCGCACCGCGCGGTCGATACGCGCCGGCAGGGCGATATCGGAATGAGTGAACAGCGCGCCGGCCGAGAGCAAAATCTCGAACACCACCACCGCCACGGCCGGTGCGCCCAGCGCGGCAATCACGGCGAGCTTGATCAGCAGGCTCAGCAGCAGCTCCAGCGGATGGAAGCGCACCCCGGTGGTGACGTCGAAGGCGAGGTCGCTGTGATGCACGCGATGCAGGCGCCATAGCCAGGGAATACGGTGGAACAAACGGTGTTGCCAGTAGATCGCCACGTCGAGCAGGAGCACGGCAAATGCGCCGACCATCCAGCCGGGCAGGCCAAGCAGGGGCAGCAGGCCCCAGCCGCGTGCGCTTACTTCCAGCGCCCAGCTGACCGCGAGCAAGGGCACGACCAGGCGCAGCAGCAGGGTGCCGATCAGGACCAGGGACGCATTGGTCAGCTGGCGCCGTGACCAGCGTCCGTCGCCGCGCAGCGGCAGGCGCCACTGCAGGCCCAGCATCAGCGCCAGCATGCCAAGAAACAGGCCCAGCCGCAGGGCGGCTTCGTGCTCGACGATCCAGGCCGCGATCACGATCGCGCCCCGCTCGCAGCATCCGCCAGCCAGGCTGCCAGAGCGCGCTGCGCGCTGCTCGGCGCCGGCAGCGCGGCAAGATCGGCGCGCAGAGGCGCAAGGTCATTCGAGCGGTCAAGATCGCGCAAGCGGTCGATGCGCCGGCATGCCTTGCCGCCGCCGAGCGCGGCTTCCATCCGCTGCCCGGTATCGGCTCGGCTATACGGCACGCCGCTCCAGATATCGGCAGCGATCGGGCAGGCGCTGCCGAGCAGCCAGAATCCGCCGTCCTCGGCAGGGCCGATCACATGTTGGCCGTCGTCGAGGGCGCGCTGTGCCGCCAGCAGATGGTCGACGCTGAGCTGAGGGCTGTCGGCACCGATGAGCAGCGCCCGGCCGTGGCGATCGAGCAGATCCTGATGGATCCTGGCCATGCGTTCGCCGAGGCCGCCTTCGCCTTGGTAGAGGCAGGGAAAGCCGCCCCACTGGCTCAGCCCTGCGCTTTCGGCCACCGCCCAGTAAGCCTGCCAGCCGCTGCGCTCGATGAAGCGCTGGGCAATCGAGGCGACCGCCGCCGCGGCCAGCCGGTGCCAATGCTCGGCAAAGGCGCGGCCGTGGTCGGCGGCCAGCCGGGTCTTGATCGGCGACAGGCCCGGGGTCTTGACGAAGATCGCCAGTCCGCCGCTCATGCCCGGCTCCGTGAGAAACGCCGCGCCTGCTCCCAGCTCAGTCGCAGATGCTCGGCGGTGGTCCGCCACCAGCCGCGCTCGATGTACTTGCGTGCGCTGGTGTAGAGCGGCAGGCGCAGCGGACGCAGCGGCAGACCGGCGCGACGCGCGGCCCAGACCAGGGCATGGTCCTCGCCGCTTCCCAGAGTTTCATCGAAACCACCCAATGCCTCGAATTCCGCGCGCGGCAGGAGCAGGCCCTGGTCGCCGAACGGCATGCCCAGCCAGCGCGAGCGGATGAAGGCGCCTAGCCGATTCACCTGCATGCCGAGCGGCCCGTCGTGGAAGGCCAGATCGAAGTAGGCCAGTGTCGGGCGTGCAGACAGCGAGGCGATGCGTTGCAGTGCATCGGCATGCAGCTGGCTGTCGGCATGCAGGAACCATAACCAGTCGTTGCGCCCAACGGCCGCGCCGCGGTTTTGCTGCGCTGCGCGACCGGCACTGCCGCTGATCACCAGGCAGCGGGACAGGCCGGGCGCGGCGCTGGCCTGCTCATCTCGCGGCGGCCAGCCGGCTGCGCCGTCGATGCCGCTGAGCACGATCTCGGCAGCCGCCGGCAGTCTGGCGAGCTGGGGCAGGAGCTGCCGCCAGGCCTGATCGCCCGGGCCGCAGGGGATCACCACGCAGAGTTTCGCCAGGTCAGGCATCTGCGAGCCAGCTGGGTCAGCAGCAGGCGCCGCCGGCAGGCGGCGCTGCAGAGGGCGAGGCCGGTGCGCAATCGAACAGTCCGAAGTGCCGGCTGTGGTCGCCGTGCAGGGCAAAGTGTGGCGCCAGGCGCGAGCGCGCCAGCATGTCGAAGCTGTTGCCGCAGACGCGCAGCGGTCGACCGGTCTCGAAGTGATGGTGGTCGTCGAGATCGAAGGCATGCGGCTGGTCGGGGATGCTGCCCAGATAGGTGGCGACCTGGCCAAAGTCCTCGCAGCGGTCCTCCAGCGGCAGCTTGAACACCCGGAGGGTGATCGAGGTGAAGCGGGCAAAGCCGATCCGCGCCTCGATGTCTGCATCGAGCAGGGGCACCGGCGCCTGCGCCACCGTGCGCACATCGGCGCAGCCGAGGCGACCGATCAGGCGACGAAAGTCCTCGATGTACAGCGCCCCTCCCAGACACTCGCCGCGCAGCACCGGATCATCCTGCAGCGCCTGCGGCAGGCGGCGGTCGCAGAACACGTCGGAGAAGTAGAACTCGCCGCCCGGCTTGAGCACGCGGAGCACTTCGCGGAATACGGCCTCCTTGTCGGGCGCGAGATTCACCACGCAGTTGGAGACCACCACGTCGACGCTTTCATTGGCGATCCCCGCAGCGGCGAGGTCCTCGATAAAGCCTTCCACCAGGCGCACATTGCTCTGCGCATAGCCGTAGCGCTCTGCATGCCAGGCTTGATGGCGGCGGGCGATGGCCAGCTGCTCGGGGGTCATGTCGATGCCGGTCACTGAGCCGCTAGCGCCGACCAGCTTGGACAGCACATAGACATCGCGGCCACTGCCGCAGCCAAGGTCCAGCACATGACAGCCCTCCAGCGCGCTGGGCAGGGGCGCGCCGCAGCCGTAGAAGCGCTCGTTGACCTCGGGGTGGACCTCGCTGATCAGCTGGCGCAGCCGTGGCGACAGCGCCTCCACGCTGCAGCAGGCGCCGGTTTTCAGGTCGCCGCTGCCCTGCAGTACCTGACCGTAATACTCGCGCACATCCTCATGCGGACGGCTGACGACGCTGGACATGCTGTTCTCCTGTTTCAAGCCGCTGAAGGTAGCAAAGCCGGCGTTAGCGCGGCGCCACGTTGAGCGACCAGTCGTAGTCGCTGTATTCGAGTTCCAGGGCGCCAGCGCGCAGGGCGGCCTGTGCAGCCGGATCATTGGCCAGTGAATCAACGTGCTGGCGGAGGAAGTCGAAGGGTGGATCGTCGGCACCGAAGTCGGCCTCGTACCAGTCGAAGATCGGCGACAGCCACAGCGTGTCGCCCTCGATGCGGTTGCGCGTACGGTCGCTGAGAAAGCGTCGGGTCTGGTCGTCTAGCTGGGCTTCGAGCCGCGTGCCGACGAAGGCCTCGGGGCGCAGGGCCGGGCAGCCGATCGAGGCGCAATTGACGGCGAAATGGATGCGCGGATCGGCAAGCCGCGGATTGCCGCGGATCAGTTCGTGCTCCACATCGTCAAGGTGGCGCCGCGCTCCGAGCAGGTCGAAGAAGCGCTGCTTCCAGGGCGAGCGGAACAGGCTGCCGAGGTCCTTGATCGAATCGATTTCCGGCCAGCCGCCAAGCACGAACTTGACCGTGAAGGCGTTGTAGGCATTGATCAGGAAGGCCAGTTGGCGGGCATTGTCCAAGCCTTCAAATTCTGCTGCGCTCAGTGCCGAGAGGGCCTCCAGGTAGGCGTCGAGCGCATCCCGGTCGGCGGCAAAGCCGTCGTAGTCGACGACGCTGGCATGGCCATCGCCCAGCCAGCGGACGTGCCTTTGCAGCAGATCGTTCCACTGCGGGTGCGCGTGATCGAAGCCGGTGCCGGCATGCGCCGAGCCTGCCAGCAACAGGGCCAGAAGCAAGCAGAGCGCGATCAGCGAGCGCGTCATCCGCGGCGCCAGGCAAAGAAGCGCTCGGCCCAGCGCAGGGCCGTCTGCGGCGCGTTGGCCTTCTTCCACACCCCGGCGGCGTATTTGTTCGCCTCGCTCCAGGTCGGATAGACGTGGATGGTGCCGAGCAGCTTGTTCAGGCCGAGCTTGTGCTTCATCGCCAGGACGAACTCCGGCAGCAGCTCGCCGGCGTGCTGACCGACGATGGTGACGCCGAGGATTTCGTCCTTGCCCGGCGGGGTCAGCACCTTGACGAAGCCTTCGGCTGCGCTGTCGGCGATCGCCCGGTCGAGGTCGTCGAGGCCGTAGCGGGTCACCTCGACCTCAACACCCTGTTCCCGCGCCTCGTCCTCGGACAGCCCGACCCGGGCGACCTCGGGGTCGGTGAAGGTCACCCAGGGGATCACCCGGTAGTCGGCTCGGAACGACCAGAACGGCGCCAGCAATGCATTGACCGCGGCATACCAGGCCTGATGCGAGGCGACGTGGGTGAACTGGTAGGGGCCGGCGACGTCGCCGCAGACGTGGATGTTCGGGAAGTTGCTGCGCATCAGCGGGTCGTGGTCGATGGTCCCGCGCTCGGCCAGCCGCACGCCCAGCTCGCGGAGCCCGAATCCGTCGACATTGGCGCTGCGGCCGACCGCCAGCAGCAGGCTGTCGAAAGCAAAGGACTCCTCGCGGCCGTCGATCTCGCAGACCAGGGCGTGGCCGCCATCGCGCGCCTCGACGCGCAGGGCGCGATGGCGCAGGGCCACGGTCATGCCCTCGTCGCGGAAGCGTTGCGCCAGGTGCTCGCCGACCTCAGGGTCTTCCTTGGGCAGCAGCCGTGCGGCCTTGCTGATCACGCTGACCTGGCTGCCGAAGCGGGCAAAGCACTGGGCCAGCTCGGCGCCGATCGGGCCGCCGCCGAGCACGACCAGCCGTTTCGGCAGCTCGCGCAGGTTCCAGACCGTATCCGACGTCAGGTAGTCCACGGTGTCCAGACCCGGCAGGTCAGGCACAGCCGGCCGCCCGCCGGTGGCGATGACGATGCTGCGCGCGCTCACCCGTCGCCCATCGACCTCGACTTCCCAGGGCGACACCAGACGCGCCTCGCCCTTGATGACGTCGACGCCGAGCCCGGTGTAGCGCTCGACCGAGTCATGTGGCTCGACCTTGGCGATCACCGACTGCACGCGCTCCATCAGCTCGGCGAAGTCGAACTCGGCCTGCAGGCGGCGGATGCCGTAGCGCTGGCTGTCACGCGCTTCGGCCAGCAGGCGCGCGGAGCGGATCAGTGCCTTGGACGGCACGCAGCCGGTATTCAGGCAGTCACCGCCCATCCGGTGTTTCTCGATCAGCGCGACCTTGGCCTTGACCGCAGCGCCGATATAGCTGGTCACCAGACCGGCCGAGCCGGCGCCGATGGCGACCAGGTTGTAGTCGAAGCGCTTCGGTCGCACATGGCCGGCGTACACCCGCCGCGCCTGCAGCCAGCGGGTCAGGCCGCGCAGCAGCAGGGGCAGCAGGCCGATCACCACAAAGGCGCCGAGCAGGCCGGGGCTGAGCACGTCGCCGGCGGATTCCAGCTCGGCCAGCTGGGTGCCTGCGTAGACGTAGGCAATAGTCGCCGGCAGCATGCCCAGCTGGCTGACCCAATAGTAGGTGACCACGCGCAGGGCGCTCAGGCCGGCGAGGATGTTGACCACGAAGAACGGAAACACTGGCACCAGGCGCAGGGTGAACAGGAAGAATGCGCCGTCGCGCTTGACCCCCTCGTCGAAACGTCGCATGCGCTGACCGAACTTCTTCGCCAGCGAGTCGCGGAGCAGGAAGCGGGCGACCAGGAAGGCCAGGGTGGCGCCGAGCGAGCTGGCAAAGGACACCAGCAGGCTGCCCCAGAGCAGACCGAACACCGCCCCGGCGCCCAGGGTCATGATCGCAGCGCCAGGCAGGGACAGTGCGGTGATCGCCACATACAGCACGAAATAAGCCGCCAGCGCGAGCACGAAGTTGTCCGCGACCCAGCCCGACAGCTCCGCCTGGCGCGCCTTCAGCGAGGCGAAGTTCAGCTCGGCGAGCAGGCCGCTTTGGTACAGCCCGAAGGCGATGGCGATGAGCACCGCGACCAGCAGCAGTCGCTTGCCGCCTCCGGAGGCGTGCTTGGCGGGAGCGGGTGCATCAGTCATCGGCACTTCCAGTTTGCAGGGCTGGATCATCCTAGGCCATCCGCGCCCGACGCTAGGGTTCCCTGCGCCCGAATCTGCTGTCCCGGCGGCCGGTGCCGGGCCGGCGACGGCCTGTTCAGCCGTTGCGTGACCTAGCGGGGCCTGATCCGGCTAAGCTGCCGGCATGCTCTATCTCGCCTCCAAATCCCCGCGCCGCCAGCAGCTGCTGACCCAGCTCGGTTATCGCTTCTCGACCCTGGAGATCGATATTCCCGAGCAGCGCCAGCCCGCTGAAGACGCTTTTGATTACGTAAGCCGCGTGGCCCGGGAAAAGGCAGGCGCTGGCTTGCTCGAGGTCGCAGGTCAGTCCGGCGCCTCGGTGATCGGCGCGGATACCGAGGTGGTACTCGACGATGAGGTCTTCGGAAAGCCACGTGACGCCGACGAGGCCGAGGCCATGCTGCGCAGGCTCTCCGGGCGCGAGCACGAGGTGATCAGTGTGGTCTGGGTGATCGACGGCGGGCGCGAGCAGCGCGCGGTCAGCCGCTCCCGGGTCCGTTTCCTGGACCTCGACAAAGACCTGATCAGCGCCTATGTGGCGACCGGCGAAGCATTCGGCAAGGCCGGCGCCTATGCGATTCAGGGCCGCGCCGCGGCCTTCGTGTCGGCGCTCGATGGCAGCTATACCGGCGTGATGGGCCTGCCCGCCTTCGAAACCGCGCAAGCGCTCGCGGCGATGGGCTGGCCGGCTTTGGCATCATGGGCATCTGGCGACCCGGGGCGCTGAGCAGTGCGATCGTCGCACTGGCGTGACCGGGTAGTCATCACCGCAGTACCGCCGGCTAGGGAGGGCCAGCCATGTCCGAGGAAATCCTGATCAATGTCACCCCGCGCGAAACCCGCGTGGCGGTAGTCGAGAACGGCATGCTGCAGGAGGTGCACATCGAGCGCGCCTCCAAGCGCGGCTACGTTGGCAACATCTACAAGGGGCGCGTGCAGCGGGTCATGCCAGGCATGCAGGCGGCCTTCGTCGACATCGGGCTGGCCCGGGCGGCTTTCCTGCATGCCTCGGACATCGTCCGCGCGCTGCAGGGCATGGTGGTCGAGGAGGGCGAGGCGCCACCGCCGACGCCGCCGATCCACGAGCTGGTTCGTGAAGGCCAGGACGTGATCGTCCAGGTGGTCAAGGATCCGATCGGCAGCAAGGGTGCGCGGCTGACCACCCAGCTGAGCATTCCCTCGCGCTATCTGGTCCTGCTGCCGTTCACCAAGGTGCTCGGCGTCTCGGTGCGGATCGAGGACGAAGCCGAGCGCACCCGGCTCAAGGAAGCCCTGCAGGCCCAGCTGCCCGAGCAGGGTCCGGGCTACATCATCCGCACCAATGCCGAGGGCCAGCCCGGCGATGCCATGGCCGAGGATATCGGCTATCTGCAGAAGGTCTGGCGGGTGATCGAGGACGGGCTGCGCGAGGCGCCGGTGGGCTCGTGCATCTACGAGGATCTGTCGCTGCCGCTGCGCGCCCTGCGCGACCTGATGCGCCGCGACGTGGAGAAGGTCCGGGTCGACTCGCGAGAGAGCTTCGAGCGCATGGTGCAGTTCATCGAGCGCTTCATGCCGGAGATGGTCGAACGTCTCGAACACTACCCCGGCGAGCGCCCGATCTTCGACCTGTTCGGCGTCGAGGACGAGATCCAGCGCGCCCTGCAGAAGGACGTGCCGCTGAAGTCCGGTGGCCACCTGATCATCGACCAGACCGAGGCGATGACCACGGTCGACGTCAACACCGGCGCCTTCCTCGGTCACCGCAATCTCGAGGACACCGTCTACCGGACCAATCTGGAGGCGGCGCAGGCTGTCGCCCGGCAGCTGCGCCTGCGCAATCTGGGCGGGATCATCATCATCGACTTCATCGACATGATTGATGCCGAGCACCGTCGCCAGGTGCTGCGCCAGCTGGAGAAGTCCCTGGTCCGCGACCACGCCAAGACCACGGTCTATGAGTTCTCTCCGCTGGGCCTTGTCGAAATGACCCGCAAACGGACCACCGAGAGTCTGGAGCGGCAGCTGTGCGAGCCGTGCCCGACCTGCTCTGGTCGCGGTACGCTGAAGACGCTGGAGACCATTACCTACGAGATCTTCCGCGAGATCACCCGCGCGGTGCGCCAGTTCGAGGCGGAAACGCTGCTGGTGCTGGCGCCGCCCAAGGTGGTGGCCAAGATTCTCGAAGAGGAATCCGCCGCGGTCGCCGAGCTGGAGGAGTTCATCGGCAAGTCGATTCGCCTGCAGGCAGATGAACGCTATGGCCAGGAACAGTTCGACGTGGTCCTGCTGTGATCCGGCATGCACGCCCCGGCCGGAGTGACAGGGGGTGAGCCGCTGGCGGCGCCGCTTACGCAGGCTTCGCCGATGGCTCGGGGTGGTCATCGTCTCGGTGCTGATCCTCTCCGGGCTCTGCGTTGCGCTGCTCTCGCAGCTGCTCCCGGCCCTGCAGTCGCGGCCGGATGAGGTTGCTGCCTTCATGCAGCGCCAGCTCGGCGTGCCGGTGCACCTGGGCTCGGTCGATGGCGAGTGGACCGGAAGCGGCGTTCGCCTGCAGCTTCGCGATCTGCGCATCGGCGCCGAGGATGGCCCATTGGTGCCGGATGCCATCCTCTGGCTGCGGCCGCTGAGCGGCTGGTTGCCCGGCAACACGCTGAGCACCCTGCAGCTGCGCGGCATCGAGCTGGTGGTCGAGCGCCGCGAAGACCGTCGCTGGCAGGTGCAGGGGCTGGCCCTGGCGGCGCGCGAGCAGGGCTTTGATCTGCAGCTGCTCGAACGCCTGGGCGAAGTCGTGCTGGACCAGGCCAGTCTGCAGGTCCGCAGCGCCGAAGACGGTCTCGACCTCAGCCTTGCACGGGTCGACGGCCGCCTGCGCCCGGAGCAGGGCCAGCTGGCCCTGGCCCTGCAGGTGTTCGTTGACGACAGTCCGCCATTGCAGCTGCGGATGCGGGTGGACGCGGACCTCACCGCCGGCAACGCCTACATGGCCGTGCGCGATGCGCCGCTCGGCGCGTGGTTGAGCGAGGCCGTGGATGCCGGCTGGTCGCTATCGCCCAGCCTTGCCCGCGGCGATGTCTGGGTCGATTGGGATCAAGGCCGCCTGGATGGCGCGCAGTTTCGTGTTGCCCTGCAGCCTCTGGCCGATCCCGCTCCGGTGGACGACCAGAGCGTGCCGGAGGACCCGCCCGGCGACGCGGTGGCAACCGCGACCGGTTCTGCGCTTCCGCAGCGCCAGCCGCTGGCTGTGGAAGGTCGCTGGACTCCCAGCGCCACGGGTGGCGAGTGGTCGCTGCGGGAGGTCGATGACGACCGCCAGACAGGCTGGCTGCGCCTTGCCCAGACCGAGGATGGGCGCACCCTGCAGGCCGCCGACTGGCAGCTCGGCGCCTGGTGGCCCTGGCTGGTGGCCAGCTTGCCGGTCGAGCCGGCGCAGCGCTATCGGCTGCAGGCGCTTGCCGCCCATGGGCAGATCGAGCAGCTGCGTCTGGAACTGCCCGCCGACGGTCCGGCGGTCTGGTGGCTGAGCGCGTCGGCGCTGGGCAACGCGCCGCATGCGCGTATCCCGGGATTGCAGGGACTGACCCTGCGTGCCGAGGGGCAGGGCGAGCGCGCGCGCATCGCGCTCTCCGCCGAGCCCTTGCAGTTCGACTGGAGCGGCCTTGTGGCGCCGATGCAGCCGGCGCTCAGCGGGAACTTCATGCTATGGGCCGACGAAGTCGATGGCTGGTGCCTGCACGCACTCGATCTGGCCCTGCGCGAGGCCGACTACGCCATCGAAGCCGAAGGCGGGCTGTGCTTTGACGGTGGCGCGCCGAGCGCTGATTTGCGGGTGGCCGTCGGGCCCGCCGAGATCGCCACCGCCAAGCGCTTCTGGGTGGTCGACCGGATGCCGGAAACCGCCGTCAACTGGCTCAACGAATCGCTGCAGGGCGGGCGTATCGCCGGCGGCTCCCTGCTGCTGCACGGCGACCTCGCGGACTGGCCGTTCCGCGCCAATGAGGGGCGGATGGAGGCGATTGCCCTGCTCGATGCGCTGGTCCTGCGCTTTCGCCCGGACTGGCCGACCGGCGAGGCACTGAGCGGCGAAGCGCGCTTCATCAACGATGGCATGGAGGTGCTTGGCAGCGCCCGCCTGCACGGCATCGAGATCCACCATGTTGATGGCCGGGTGCCGCGGTTCCGTGATGCCCGTCTGGCGCTCGCGCTGCAGGCCGATACCAAGGCCGCTGCGCTGCTTTCACTGCTGCGCGAATCGCCGCTGTGGACGACCCTGTCCACCGGTCTGGAGCGGGTCCGGGCGAACGGGCCGGTAGGCGTGGACGTCGCGCTGGACATCCCGCTCAAGCGCGAGCTGGGCAGGCCGCAGGTCGATGGCAGCGTCCTGCTGCAGGAAGTCGACCTGCGCCACGAGGAGTGGGGTATCGCCTTCGACGGCGCCACCGGGCCGATCCGCTTCAGCGAACGCGGGGTGATCGCCGAGGGGCTGGAGGTCCTGCACGTCGGGCGCCCGGGCAGCTTCGCGCTGCGCGTCGGCAGCTTTGTCGAGGATCCCGACAACCGGGTCGAAACCCGATTGCTCGGCCGCCTGGATGCCGGCTCACTGATCGATACCCAGCCCGAGCTCGACTGGCTCAAGCCTTCGCTGGACGGCGTGTCGCGCTGGGACATCGGTCTTGAAGTGCCGACCGATGGCGCGGTCCGGCCGCGGCTCAGCCTGGACAGCGATCTGGTCGGCACCGCGCTGCGCCTGCCGGCGCCGCTGCGCAAGTCGGCCGCGACCTCGCTGCCACTGGCCATGGATGTCGAGCTGGGCGCGGCGAGCAAGTCGATCCGGCTGGAGCTGGGCGAACTGCTGCGCCTGCGCGGAGTCTGGGCCGCCGGTCAGCCGTTCAACGGGATTGCCGGATTCGGCGAGACCGCGGCGCTGGAGAGCCCCGAGCAAGGCCTGCGTGTGGTGGGTCAGGCCCCTGTGGTCGATGCCGGTGGCTGGTTGAGCCTCGCCGGCGAGGGTGGGGGAATGCTGGAATCGATCGACCTGCAAAGCGGCGAGTTCGACCTGTTCGGCCGCGGCTTTGGCGAGACCCGCCTGCGCTACCAGCAGGATGCGGACGCGCGGCGCTTCTCCTTTGATGGCGAGCAGCTGCAAGGTGAGGTCGAGATCCCCGGCGGCCTGCAGCTGCTGCAGCGCGGCGTCACCGCGCGCTTCGAGCGCATGCACTGGCCGGCGGATGCCGGCAACGGCGCCGCCAGCGCGACGCCCGACATCGACCCCGAGTCGATCCCGCCTCTGCACGTGCATGTGATCGATCTGCGGCTTGGCGATGCGGTGCTCGGCGAGACGCGGCTGGAGGCCTATCCGCAGCCGGGCGCGATGCACGTCGAACAGTTCAGCGCGCGCTCCGAGGCCCTGGCTCTATCGGCCCGTGGCGACTGGCTGCGCGGCGAGGAGGCAGGCAGCACGCGTTCCCTGTTCAGCGTCGAGTTCACCGCGCAGAGCCTTGGCGGCATGCTGCGCGCCCTGGGCTTTGCCGAGTTCGTCGAAGGCGGGCAGACCCTGGCCACGCTTGAGGGTGAATGGCCCGGCGCTCCGACCGCGTTTTCGCTGGCCGATATGAATGGACAGCTGAGCGTATCTGTGGGCAAGGGGCGCATCCCGGATGTCGATCCCGGCGCCGGACGGCTGTTCGGCCTGTTCAGCCTGAGCGAGATACCGCGCCGTCTGGCGCTGGACTTCAGCGACTTCTTTCGCTCCGGTCTGGCGTTCAATCGCATCGAGGGGAGCTTTGCCCTGGCCGACGGCAGCGCCTACACCGATGAACTGCTGATCGACAGTCCCTCGGCCGAGATCCGCCTGCGCGGACGCACCGGGCTGCGTGCCCAGCAGTACGACCAGACCATGGAAGTGCTGCCGCGCGCCGGCAATGTGCTGCCCGTGGTGGGTGCGCTGGCAGCAGGGCCTGCCGGCGCCGCGATTGGCGCGGTGGCCCAGGCCGTTCTGCAGAATCCCTTCAAGCAGATAACCCGCACCCTGTACAGCGTCAATGGCAGCTGGGACAAGCCGGATATCGATGTCATCGAACGCGGGCCGGCGCGCCCCGGAGCGCCCGGCGAAGAGGGCGTGCCCGGGCCATGAATAGCGCAAACAGTGAGATCAGTGAAGTAGACGCTGCGCGCATGCGGTCCGTGCTTGATCTGGCCGAGCAGGCGCGGCGCGAGCACGATGAAGTGCCGGTAGCGGCGATCCTGTTCGATGCCGCAGGGGAGCCGCTTGGGCAGGGCTTCAATCGCAATATCGCCTGGCATGATCCCAGCGCCCATGCGGAAATCGTCGCCCTGCGCGAAGCCGGCCGGAGGCTTGGCAACCATCGCCTGCCCGGCACCACGCTGTACGTCAGCCTTGAGCCCTGCGCGATGTGCGCGATGGCCCTGGTCCACGCGCGCATCCAGCGGCTGGTCTACGCCGCGGCCGATCCCAAGACCGGCGCCTGCGGCAGCGTGTTCGACCTGATCGCGGACCCGCGGCACAATCACCGCATCGAGGTCACCGCGGGCGTGCTCGCCGAGCAAGCTGGACGGGCCTTGAGCAACTATTTCAGGCACAAGCGTGGCCGTCCTCCGCTATAGCGGAGGGAGCGCGCTGCAGCCGACGCAAGGCAGGGCCAGCGCAACGCCGCAGCGCGGCATTTGCCGAGCGCTGGGCTTGCAGCCGCCGGCCGGCGCGCGGCGGATTCGGATCAGGCATTAGGCAAGGAGCAATGATGAGCGAGAGCAAGACGCCGGCGGCGCGGGATGATCTCTGGGTCTGGATCGACCTTGAGATGACCGGACTGGATCCGCTGCAGGACACCATCATCGAGATCGCCACCCTGGTCACCGACAGCGAGCTGAACCTGATCGCCGAAGGTCCCGAGCTTGCCATCCATCAGCCGCTGGCCCGGCTTGAGGCCATGGACGACTGGAACCGCAACCAGCACAGCCAGTCCGGTCTATGGAAACGGGTGCTCGATTCGACCGTGGACCTGGCCCAGGCCGAGCGGCTGACTCTCGACTTCCTGCGCCAGCATGTGACCCCGGGCAGCTCGCCGCTGTGCGGCAATACCGTGTACCAGGACCGGCGCTTCATCGGCCCCTACATGCCCCAGCTTGATGCCTTTCTGCACTACCGGCTGCTGGACGTCTCGACGATCAAGATCCTCGCCAAGCACTGGGCCCCGGCGATTGCCGCGGGCATGCAGAAGAGCGCCGCGCACACCGCGCTGGCGGACATTCGCGAATCGGTCGAGGAACTGCGCTACTACCGCAGGTTCATGGGTCCGCTGGCCGGCCCGGCAGGCTGAGCGCGCGGCGCCGGCACCCAAGACAGGTCTGCATCGACGCTTGAAAAGCCCGCCCCCGCCCCCACAGTGCTGGGGGAGCAAGGGCTGGCGGGGAGCGCCGGCCTGGTCCACCCCTTCAGGAGCCATCATGGAATCGACCGACCAGAATCCGGCCGGGCAGGCGCAGCACAGCGAAGACGAAATCCTCTCGACCGAGGCCCAGGCCGACGCCGAGTCGCGCATCGCCCAGCTCGAAGCTGCCCTGCTCACCCTGCGCGACGAGCAGTTGCGCGAGCGCGCCGATCTCGACAACCAGCGCAAGCGGATGGCCCGCGAGCTGGATCAGGCCCGGCGTTTTGCCAATGAGCGCCTGCTGGCCGAGCTGCTGCCGGTGCTGGACAACCTCGAACGCGGTCTTGAGGCCGGCGGCACCGACTTCGAGCGTCTGCGCGAGGGCGTCGAGCTGACCCTGCGCCAGCTGCAGAAGGTGGTCGAGGACCATGGTCTGGTGCCGGTGCCTGGCGCGGGTCACCCGTTCAATCCGGACCACCACCAGGCGGTCAGCGTCACCGAGGCTGGCGAGCATCCGGCGGACACCGTGGTCAGCGCGATGCAGAAGGGCTATCTGCTCAACGGCCGCCTGCTGCGTCCGGCCCTGGTGCTGGTGGCCAAGTAGCCATCGCGGCTGCCTTGGACGGGCGAGATGCCCGGCCCCGGCAGCCTTGTGCGACTCGCCGGCACGCGGACCGGGGCAAGCCCAAGGTCCGCGCGGCCCGAACCCCGGGTCCCAAGGCAGGCCAGCACTTGAATCTGCACTCCTTCACCTCCAGATAGCCAACCAGATGGCGGTCGCCCCGGCCGCAACCAATCATTCGGGAGAATCACATGGGCAAGATCATCGGTATCGACCTGGGCACCACCAACAGCTGCGTTGCGGTCATGGAAGGTGGCAAGGCCAAGGTCATCGAGAACGCCGAGGGCGATCGCACGACCCCCTCCATTGTCGCCTTCACCAAGGACGGCGAGACCCTGGTCGGCGCCTCGGCCAAGCGTCAGGCAGTCACCAACCCCAAGAACACCCTGTACGCGGTGAAGCGCCTGATCGGCCGCAAGTTCACCGATGCCGAGGTCAAGAAGGATCTCGACCTGGTGCCCTATGGCATCGTCGCCCACGACAATGGTGACGCCTGGGTGCAGACCGCAGACGGCAAGCGCATGGCGCCGCCGCAGATCTCGGCCGAGGTGCTGGGCAAGATGAAGAAGACCGCCGAGGCCTACCTTGGCGAGCCGGTCACCGAGGCGGTGATCACCGTGCCGGCCTACTTCAACGACAGCCAGCGCCAGGCGACCAAGGATGCCGGCAAGATCGCCGGCCTCGAGGTCAAGCGCATCATCAACGAGCCGACCGCGGCCGCGCTCGCCTATGGCATGGACAAGAAGGGCGCCGATCGCAAGATCGCCGTCTATGACCTTGGCGGCGGCACCTTCGACGTCTCGATCATCGAGATTGCCGAGGTCGATGGCGAGAAGCAGTTCGAGGTGCTGGCCACCAATGGCGATACCTTCCTCGGCGGCGAGGACTTCGACAAGCGCGTCATCGACTATCTGGTCGAGGAGTTCAAGAAGGATCAGGGCATCGACCTGAAGAGCGACCCGCTGGCCCTGCAGCGTCTCAAGGACGCCGCGGAGCGGGCCAAGATCGAGCTCTCCACCTCGCAGCAGACCGAAGTCAACCTGCCCTACATCACCGCCGATGCGTCGGGTCCCAAGCATCTGACCATCAAGCTGACCCGGGCCAAGCTCGAGGCGCTGGTCGAGGAGCTGGTCAAGCGCACCATCGAGCCGTGCAAGGTCGCGCTCAATGACGCCGGCCTGCGCGTGTCCGACATCGGCGAGGTGATCCTGGTCGGCGGCCAGACCCGCATGCCGCGGGTGCAGGCCGCGGTGACCGAGTTCTTCGGCAAGGAGCCGAAGAAGGACGTCAACCCTGACGAAGCGGTCGCCATCGGTGCGGCGGTGCAGGGCGGCGTGCTGGCCGGCGACGTCAAGGACGTGCTGCTGCTCGACGTCACTCCGCTGTCCCTGGGCATCGAGACCCTGGGCGGGGTGATGACCAAGCTGATCGAGAAGAACACCACGATCCCGACCAAGGCTTCGCAGACCTTCTCCACCGCCGAGGACAATCAGACCGCGGTCACCGTGCATGTATTGCAGGGCGAGCGCGAGCAGGCCCGCTACAACAAGTCGCTGGCCAAGTTCGACCTCGCCGGAATCGACGGCGCGCCGCGCGGCATGCCGCAGATCGAGGTCAACTTCGACATCGACGCCAACGGCATCCTGCACGTCTCGGCCAAGGACAAGAAAACCGGCAAGGAGCAGCGGGTCGAGATCAAGGCCGGCTCGGGTCTGTCGGATGACGAGATCCAGCGCATGGTTGCCGATGCCGAAGCGCATCGCGAGGAAGACAAGAAGTTCCAGGAGCTGGTTGGCGCGCGGAACAAGGCAGACGCCCTGATCCACGCCACCCGCGGCGCGATCAAGGAGTTCGGCGACAAGGTGCCGGGCGAGCAGATCGGTGCCATCGAGGCCGCGCTGTCCGAGCTGGAAACGGCGATGAAGTCGGACGACAAGGCGCAGATCGAGTCCAAGACCGCGGCGCTCGAGGCGGCGAGCCAGGCCCTGCAGGCGGCGGCCGCGTCCGGTTTCCAAGGCGGCGGTGATGGCGAGGGCGGTGCCGGCGGTGCCGGCGGCGGCAAGGCCGACGACGTCGTCGATGCCGAGTTCACCGAGGTCAAGGACGATAAGAAGTAAGGCCGTGATTGGTGATTCGTGATGGGTGATTCGATGGCACACTGCCGCCAGATCGCTCGTCGCGAATCACATCTGGATTCGCGGGCACGTGATGGCTCTTGCCAATCACGAATCACTAATCACGAATCACGGGTTCCATGAGCAAACGCGACTACTACGAAGTCCTCGGCGTGCAGAAGTCCGCCACCGAGGAAGAGCTGAAGAAGGCCTATCGCCGCCTGGCGATGAAGCATCACCCGGACCGCAATCCGGGTGATAAGGCGTCCGAGGAGAGCTTCAAGGAGGCCAAGCAGGCCTACGAGGTGCTCTCCGATGGTGCCAAGCGGCGTCTCTACGACCAGCACGGACACGCTGCCTTCGAAGGCGGAATGGGCGGTCGCGGCGGTGGTGCTGGCTACGCCGATGTCGGCGATATTTTCGGCGATATTTTCGGCGACATCTTCGGCGGCGGTCGCGCCCGCGCCCAGCCGCGGCGTGGTGCCGACCTGCGCTATGTCATGGAGCTGGACCTCGAAGAAGCGGTGTTCGGGGTCGAGAAGCAGATCGTCATCCCGACCCTTGCCAACTGCGAGACCTGCGAAGGCTCCGGTTCCGAAGATGGCCAGGTCACCACCTGCGGCACCTGTCGTGGCCAGGGTCGGGTGCGCATGCAGCAGGGGATCTTCTCCGTGCAGCAGGCCTGCCCGCACTGCTCGGGCACCGGCAAGGTGGTCAGCAAGCCATGCAAGAGCTGCCGCGGACAGGGCCGCATCGAGACCGAAAAGACCCTGGCGGTGAAGATCCCCGCCGGCGTCGACAATGGAGACCGCATTCGCCTGGGTGCCGAAGGTGCCGCCGGCCCGGCCGGCGCACCGCCAGGCGATCTGTATGTCGAGGTCAGCGTGCGCGAGCACGCGATCTTCCAGCGCGATGGCGACGACCTTTACTGCGAGGTGCCGATCCGCTTCTCCCAGGCAGCTCTCGGAGCCGAGCTTCGCGTGCCAACCCTGGAAGGCGAAGCGGTGATGCGCATTCCGACCGAAACCCAGACCGGGCGCATGTTCCGGCTGCGCGGCAAGGGCGTGAAGTCGGTCCGCAGCAGCGCCACCGGCGACCTGATGTGCAAGGTCGTGGTCGAGACCCCGGTCAAGCTTACCAAGCAGCAACGCGAGCTGCTGCAGGCTTTCGAGGACAGTTTCGAGGGCACCGGCGAAGAGCACTCGCCGCGCGCCAGCTCCTGGCTCGATGGGGTCAAGAGCTTCTGGGAGAAGATGACCACCTGAGCTGGCAGATCGGCGTGGGCCGTCCCGCGTCGTCGCCAGACCCCGCGCAACAATCGCGGCTGCTTGGTTGGCCTACCGGGAGTGGGACTCGACCCGGCTTGCCGCTAAGCTGGCTGGGCGCGATTCCGCGCTGGCAGAGCAGGTCATCGCCGCGCTGGCGAGATTTTTCTCCCGGGACGCGCGCAATGCCGGAGTCGCGGCAGATGCCTCACCTCACAGCCTCGACCGCTTCAGTCGACCCGGTCTCACCCATCCTGCCCACCAATGCCGGAACGGAACACGGATGCCACTGAACATACTGTTGCAGGGAGCAAGCGGTCGGCTGGGCTCGGCGATCCGCGAGCTGGTCGAAGCAGAGAAGGACCTGGCCTGCCAGGACGTGCCGCGCGAGGGAGATCAGCAAGACGCCAAGGCGGATGTGCTGATCGACGTCAGCGTGCCGGAAGGCCTTGCGCGGTCGGTCGCACTCGCCGCTCGCCTCGGTCTGCCCCTGGTCTGCGGCACCACCGGACTCGACGAGGAATCCATGGGCCGCTTGCGCACGCTGGCAGAGCGGGTGCCGGTGCTGCATGCGCGTAATTTCAGCCTGGGTGTCGCCGCCATGCGCCGCGCCGCGGGCGAGCTGTCGAGGCTGCTCGACTGGGATGTCGAGATCGTCGAGATCCATCATCGAGACAAACGCGACGCGCCCTCGGGCACCGCGCTGGCGCTTGCCGAACACATCGCCGAAGCGCGCCAGGAATCGCTGTCCTGGCGCGAGCGGATCGCCGAGGCGGGGCCGCGCGCGACGGCGGGCATCGGCATGGCCTCGCTACGCGGCGGCTCGGTTCCCGGTGACCACAGCGTGCATTTCCTGGGCCAGGACGAACGGATCGAACTGCGCCACCAGGCCGAGGATCGTAGACTGTTCGCCCGCGGCGCCCTCCTGGCAGCCAAACGACTTGTTGGGCGCGAGCCGGGCTGGTACAGCTTCGAGGAGGTTCTTTGGCCATGACCACCGAATCCGGCGCCCCGCGCCACGAGCCCACCCGCCAACGTTTCGTTTTCGGCACGCCTCAAGGCGAGGCGGTGCTCGACTACCGCATCGATGGCGCGCAAGTCGACTTCACCCATACTTTCGTTCCGCCGGAGCTGCGCGGTGCTGGGGTCGCGGCGCGGCTGGTCCGGGCCGGATTGGATTGGGCGGAAGAGTCAGGGCTGAAACCGGTCGCCAGCTGCAGCTATGTTGCCGCCGTGCTGGCCCGCCGCAAGACCTGAGCCAGCGTGCCGGGCTGCCCGGACGGGCCCGGCCTTCGCTTGAGCGCAAGCAGGCTTCTGTGCGCTCTGCCGCCATGTCGGCTGACGTAATCTGTGGCGCCCTGCTGGAGTTCTCCCATGATCGGCTACGTCACGCTTGGCACCCATGACCTGCGGCGCGCAGCGTCTTTCTACGATGCGCTGCTCGCCACCTTGGACGCCAAGCGGATCATGGAGGGTGATCGTTTCATCGCCTGGGGAACCTCGATGAGCGCGCCTTCGCTGGGCGTGATCACGCCGTTCGACGGCAAGCCGGCCAGCGTCGGCAATGGCGTCATGGTCGCACTGGCACTGCCCACTCCCGATAAGGTCGATGCCTTCTACGCGCGCGCCATCGAACTTGGCGCCACCGATGAAGGCAAGCCCGGCCCACGCGGCGGCGCTTTCTACGCCGGTTACTTCCGCGACCCCGACGGCAACAAGCTCAACGCCTTCTGCATGACCGGGCAGGGCGGCTGAAGCGCGGCGCATTGCGGCAGTATTGGGCGCAAATTTTCCGTTCGCGGATCAGGTCGGCGAGCTGTTGTGGGAGCGGATCGTATCCGCGACCGCAGCGCGGCAGGCTTGCCACTGACTGCGGTTAGATCGAAGCTCCGCGGTCGCGGATACGATCCGCTCCCACAGAAAGCCGGCGCTGTTGATTAACCTCGACGAACGGCAAAATTGCGCAATCCGGACATCCATAGGGTGCTCGCCGGATTGCCCTGCGAACGGCAACAGTGCGCCGAATCTGCCGTCCAGGGCAGGACACTAGGTCCATTCACGGGAAGGCAGCACCACGCGCCGTTCCGGGCGGCCGATCAGGTCCAGGAAGCGGCTGAACACGGTGTTTGCGTGGGTCTGCATGCCGTCGATAAGCCGCGTCGACTCGCTGATAATCTGCTCCGGGTCGCGGCCGAGGCCGCTGGCCAGCAGTTCCTGGCGATAGGCTGGGGTGGCCAGCCAGCGATGGATCAGGGGTAGGTCCATCTCAAGATGGAACTGCAGGCCGTAGGCTGAATCGCCCCAGCGAAACGCCTGGTTAGGACAGGTGGTCGTGCTGCCGAGGTGCACGGCCTGGTCGGGAACGTCGAAGGTGCAGCCGTGCCACTGGAAGATAGGCGCCTGGTCGGGCAGGGCGGCGAGTACCTCGTCGGCGGGCGCGGCGGGGCTGGGCTGCCAGCGATACCAGCCGATCTCCTGGCTGGCGTGGCGGCGCACCGGCGCGCCGAGCGCGTGGGCGAGCAGCTGGGCGCCCAGGCAGATGCCGAGAACCGGGCGGCCGAGCGAGAGCATCCGATCGATGCAGCGCAGTTCGGTCAGCAGGTGGGGACGCTGACGGGCGTCATTGACGTTCATCGGGCCGCCGAGCACGACCAGGCCGCGATAGCGATCGACGGCGGGCCGGGCGTCCGGCTCGCGCTCGAAATTGACGAAGCGGATGCGGTGGCCACGGGCGCGGATCAGCGCATCGAGTGTGCCGAGCGGCTCGGCAGCAACGTGCTGGAATACCAGGATGCGCGGCACGCCTGGCTAGACCTCGACCTTGCGTGGCAGGCCATCGCCGGGATCGGGCTGCGCCCAGCCCACATGCGAATCCCAGTACACGTGTGCCTCGGGCAGGCGGTCGATCTCGCCCTCGATCTGGGCACGGGCGATGTGCAACTCATCCGGCCAGCGCGCCGAGCGAAAGAACAGCGGGCTGCCACAGCGCGAGCAAAAGCCGCGCTCGGCGCCGGTGCTCGACGGGTACCAGCGCAGCACCCGCTGCGGGTCATCGATGAGCGCCGCGCCGCTGTCGACCCCGAACCAGGTCACGAAGGCGGCCCCGTGCGCGCGCTGGCACATCCGGCAGTGGCAGTGCGCTGCCCACTTGCTCGGCAGGGTGACCTGGAAGCGGACGAGACCACACTGGCAGGCGCCTGCGGCCGTACTCATGTGTCGATCTCCCATTCCGCCTCACCGCGTACAATCGTATTGCTAAGTCCGCCGACCCAGACCTCACCGTCCGCATCGACGCTGATCTCGATCACCGCGTCGTGCCCGATTTCTCGGCCCTGGCTGACCCGATAGCCGCTGCACAGCGGCGATCCGGGCTCGCTGTGCAGCAGCCAGCTGGCGATCAATCCGTTGGCCGCGCCCGAGGCCGGATCCTCGTCGATGCCGACCCCGGCAGGGAAGGCGCGGACCACCAGGGCCGGGTCGCTACCGGTACGGGCAAAGCCGCACACGCCCAGGGTGTCCGAGGCGGCGGCCAGTTCGGCGATCGCGCTGATCGGCGCCTGCCACTCGCGCAGGGCGTCCTCATCGCTGAACTCGGCGATCCACCAGCGACGGCCGCCCTGCATGCAGGCCAGATGCGCCGGACTCTTCAGGCGATCCTGGAGCAGATGCTCGGCAAGCCTGCGCTGGCCCTCGCTAGGCATCGCCGGTTGGCCGCTGGGAGAGCGCAGAAACAGCCAGTCGGACTGCTCGCGGACCACGCGGCGGATCGGGATGGCGCCGATGCCACAGAGCTGCCGGAGCAGCGGGCGCGGCCCGAGCGTGCCCGAGTCGAGCAGGGCTTGGGCGGTGCCGAGGCTGGGGTGGGCAGCGAAGGGAATCTCCCGCCGTGGGGTGAACATGCGCACCCGATAGTCGCCGTCCGCCTGGTCCGCCGGCAGGACGAAGGTGGTCTCGACCAGATTGGTCCAGCGGGCGAAGCGCTGCATCGCCGCGCTGCTCCAGCCGCGGGCATCGATGACGACGCCGAGCGGATTGCCGCCGCCGCGGCGCCCTGCGAAAACGTCCATCTGCCAGTAGGCGAAGCGCGCCATGGGTGATTCCAAGTGGTCTGGCTACGCAGACTGCCAGTCGGCGGCGCAGGATTGAAGCGTTGACAGATGAGCACTGGGAATGAGTCGCTGCGCGATTCGCCTATCAGGCCACCGCGCTGAGCAGGTTGCCGGCCTCGGGCTGGCTCGCGGCAAGCGCGCCGCGATAGGCTTCGTCGCGGCGCTCGCGGGCGATCTCGATACGTGCCGACTGTTCCATCTGGGTTGCCCGGGAGGCGACCTGGCGATCCTGCGCGGAAGGCTCGGCGGGTGCCAGGGCCGCAGCGCGGATCCGTCGCGCCTTGTCGACAGTGGCTTCCGGGTCGCCGCGCACCGGCGAGGTGTCGATGCCGACCTCGCCGCCCACCGCGTAGCGGCGGCGATCAGGGCCAGTCTGGTAGCTGTAGGTGGGTCCGGAGGTGATCAGCGATCCGCCGGCGGCAACGTGGGCCTGTTCGTGGGCACGGACTTCGCGATCTCGCGCTGCCAGCTCGGCGATCTGCCGCTGCACCGCCGGATCCTGCAGCGGATCCTCGCGGCGCTCGCTGGCCACATCGGCTGCATTGCCGGCAGCCGGTGCCGGCTCGCCGGACTCGACCCGGTCGACCGGCGCGGTCGCGGCCACCGGCGCCACCGGCGCAGAACGCGGGGCGCGGAATTCCGCCGCAGCGGGTGCGGGGATGGCGCCGAGACTCAACATGGCGAGCGTATTCCTGCCATCTTCCTAGAATGGCCCCGCGCCGACGCTCGGTGCAAGTGCGCGCCGCTCAGTGGCGAATCGGGATCGCCGGGGCCTGATCCAGGCTGCCATCGCGACTGATCACGGCGAAGGTCCGTCTCTCGCCATCGAAGACCACCGGCGTGGCTTCCTGGAACGGCGGGCGGCGAACGAACTTCAGCTCCCAGCCGAACATTTCCAGTTCGCGCAAGGTGTGCAGTTGCTCTGGGTTGAGTTGGTGCTTCATCGCCGCGATACGCGGGGACTGCCCGCTGCGGCGTTCGGTGCTGGCCATGGGACCCCCTGTGTGTCCAAGCCTGACTCGATCCTAACGCTGCCCGGCGCTGGATGCCAGTGTGGCCCGCGCGCGCCGCCGCGAGGCGTTATCGTTGTCCGGCACTCATCGGCGAGGAGGCCAAGATGGCGACCCGAAGCGAACGTGACAGCCTGGGTTCGGTGGAAGTGCCGGAGGAGGCGCTGTACGGCGCACAGACCCAGCGTGCCATCGACAACTTCCCGCTCAGCGGTCTGCGCATGCCACCCGCCTTTGTCCGGGCACTGGCGCGGATCAAGGCCGCGGCGGCGGTCGCCAACCGGGATCTGGGTGCGATGGACGAGCAGACCGCCGCCGCGATCCTGACAGCGGCCGAATCCATCGCCGAGGGCGCTCACGCCGACGCCTTTCCGCTTGACGTGTTCCAAACCGGCTCGGGCACTTCGAGCAATATGAACATGAACGAGGTGCTGGCAAGGCTCGCGGGCAAGTCCGGCGTCGACGTGCATCCCAACGATCAGGTAAACCGCTCGCAGAGTTCCAATGACGTGGTCCCAAGCGCGATCCAGCTTGCCGCGCTGGAGCGCCTGTACAGCGTCCTGCTTCCGGCGCTGAGCGACCTGCGCGGATGCATCAGCCAGCGTGCGCGGGAACTCGATGAGGTGGTAAAGACCGGTCGCACCCATCTGATGGACGCGATGCCGCTCACCTTTGGTCAGGAGCTGGGCGGCTGGGAGGCGCAGCTGGACTCGGCCGAGCAGGGACTGCGCGAGGCCATCCCGCGGTTGGCCGCCTTGCCGCTGGGCGGCACGGCAGTCGGCACCGGGATCAACGCTGCCGATGGCTTTGCCGATCTGGCTATCGCCCGGCTGGCGCAGGACACCGGACTGCCGCTGCGCGCCGCGCACAACAAGTTCGAAGGCATCGCGGGGCAGCAGGCCGCGCTGGAGCTGTCGGCGAAGCTCGCCGCGCTCGGCGTGCTGCTCGGGCGGATCGCCAACGATCTGCGCTGGATGAATTCGGGACCCTTGGCCGGCCTTGGCGAGATCAGCCTGCCGGCGCTGCAGCCGGGCAGCTCGATCATGCCGGGCAAGGTCAACCCGGTTGCCTGCGAGGCAGTGATCATGCTCGCCGCCCAGGTGCAGGCCAGCCACCACGCGGTGTCGCTGGGTGCCCAGGGCGGCAACTTCCAGCTGAACACCATGTTGCCGCTGATCGCCCACAACCTGCTGCCGCCGATCGACTGGCTGGCGGCCGGCCTGCGAATGCTGGCCGACAAGGCGATTGCCGGCTTCAGCGTCAACCAGGAGCACATCGATGCCAACCTGTCGCGCAACCCGATCCTGGTGACCGCGCTGAATCCGCTGATCGGCTACGAGAAAGCCGCAGCGATTGCCAAGCGCGCCTACCGCGAAAAGCGCACCGTGCTGGAAGTGGCGCTGGAGGACAGCGGCCTTGACCAGGACACCCTGCGCGCCGCGCTCGATCCGCTCAAGCTGACCCGCGGCGGTGAGGTCAAGGGCGGGAAG
>CAYGMG010000029.1:3224-33795 GCA_964350895.1 uncultured Lysobacter sp. | reverse complement strand
CCAAGTTGCGAGGAATTATCGCTTCTTGGGCTCCGATATCAGGGGGCAGGTCCAGCCTTTCCCCGCCGGCTTCCTGCGCTACTCGGCGCTGCAGACGGGACCCACGCGAAGAAAGCCCGCTGCAATCCCAACATCACGTTCCGCGCCAATGCGTGGTCGAAACACGCCGTCGCAATCTTGCGGGCTGTGCGGCCAGGAAGGCCGATCAACGGGGCCCCTGTCTGTCGGCGGGCGGGCGTAGAGACAAGGCCCGCAGGGGCGAGCACAGGGATGTGCTCGCGTTCGCCCAGCGCAGGATGCGCTGTCGGCGAACCCTCGGAGCCCGAACGCGGACCCGCAGGGCAGGATGCCCGGAGGGCGACAGACCGGGGTGGCCTTTCTCTTGGTTACTTCTCTTTGGCCACGCAAAGAGAAGTGACTCGAGCCGGCCGAAGGACGGTTCGAAACGCTGTTGATCTTGATCTTGCTTCAACAAAAACGTAGGCCCATTCGCCGGCCAGGGCGAACGCACACTGTGCGCCCACGGTTGGCATACAAGCCTCCGTTCCATATCGCGCCGACGCCTTGCCGCGCGGCGCGGGACTGTGGATCGATTGGGGCGATCTGTATGGCGGGTGGATTGCATCTGCGGGGTGCTCCCGGCAGACTCGGATCTTTCGGGCCTGTGCCTCGTCATGCCTGCTTCCGTGATCCCACTGCCTGCTGCACCCAGCGACAGCGAGGTCTTGTCCGCGCTGCCGGCACCGGTGCTTGTCTGCGAGGCCGGGGGGCGGGTGCTCAAGGCCAATCCGGCCGCCGAGGCGCTGCTGGCCAGTCGCCGCTGCGTGGTCAGCGGTTTGCGGCTGTGGTCGGGCAAGCCGGCCGATGCCGGGGTTGACGGACGCTTCGCATTCCGCCTGCCGGATGGCCGCGAACAAGCGGCGCTGCGCCGGCCACTGTCGGAGGGGCGCTGGGTCATCCAGCTGCTGCCGCCGGGCGAGCCGCTGGAGGGCGCCGCTGCAGTTGAGCGCCGGCTTGAGTTCGAGCGCACGGTGGTGGCGATCTCGGCCGCACTGATGCGCGCGCAGCGCGGCGCGCTGGATGCCTGCATCGACAGTTGCCTGGGGGCGCTTGGGCAGTTTTTCGAGGTTGACCGCAGCTATCTGTTCCGGATGTCGGAGGACGGCCAGCGGATGAGCAACACCCACGAGTGGGTGGCCGAAGGCATCCAGCGCGAAGCGCCAAACCTGCAGGAGGTTCCGGTCCAGCGGTTTCCCTGGCTGATGCGCGAGCTGCAGGCGGATCGGGCGGTGGTCGTTCCCCGGGTCGAGGATCTGCCGCCCGAGGCTGGCGCCGAGCGCGCCGAGTTCGAGCGCGAGCAGATCCAGTCGATCGTCCTGGTGCCCGTGCCCAGCGGCATATCGCTATGGGGCTTTGCCGGCTTCGACGGCGTGCGTCGGCCGATCGACTGGACCGAGGACTTCGAGCTGGGCCTGCGCCTGACCGCCAAGATGCTTGCCAATGCGCTGCAGTCGCGCGAGCTCTCCGAGCGGCTGACCTCGCTTGCTTTCCACGATCCGCTGACCGGGCTTGCCAACCGCGCCCTGCTTGAGGACCGCCTGGCCCGGGCGCAGGCCCGTTCGCGTCGGCAGGAGGGCTGGACGAGCCTGTTGATGATCGATCTTGATGACTTCAAGCAGGTCAACGACGACCTTGGCCATGCTGCCGGCGATCAGCTGCTGCGCGAGGTCGGAGTGCGCCTGCGCGGCGTGGTCCGCGGCGCCGATACCGTGGCTCGGTTGGGTGGCGACGAATTCGTCCTGCTGCTGGAGGACGCCGATGAGGCGACCGCCGCCGAGATTGCTCGCCGCGCCCTTGAGGCTCTGGCCCGTCCGTGGTGCCCCGAGGGCAGCACGGCGCCACGCGTGCTTGGCGCCAGCATCGGGCTTGCCTGTACTGCCTCGGGTACGCTCGATCCCGGCGCTTTGCTGCGCGAGGCGGACCGGGCCATGTATCTGGCCAAGTACGGTGGCAAGAACCGGGTGTCCCGGCCGCCGGCCTGATCGCGCGGCTTTCAGGCGCCTGGGAGCTGGGCGACCAGTTCGTCGACCATGCACGGCCGGTGGAACAGGAAGCCTTGCATCTCGTCGACCTTGAGTTCCCTGAGCAGGGCTGCCTGGGCCTCGGTCTCGACGCCTTCGGCGACCACCTTCAGACCGAGCACGTGGCACAGGCCGATGATGCCCTCAAGCAGGGCGCGTGCCTGCACCTGCTCGACCGCATCGGTCATGAAGCTGCGGTCGATCTTGACCTTGTCCAGCGGCAGCATGCGCAGGTAGGCCAGGGACGAATAGCCGATGCCGAAGTCGTCGAGGGCGATGCCGAATCCTTCGCCGCGGAAGGCCATCAGCAGTTCGCTGGCGACCTTGGGGTCGTCGATCACCGCGGACTCGGTGATTTCCAGGTTGATCTGGCTCGGCGACACCTTGTGCCGGCGGCAGGCTCGGCGCAACTCCTCCAGGGTGCCGGAGTCGCCCAGCTGGTGCGGCGAAAGATTGATCGCCACCTCGTAGTCCAGTCCGCTGGCGGCGAGCTTGGCGGCAAAGGCCAGGGACTGATGGATGGTGACCTCGCCGACCTTGTGCACCAGTCCATTGCGTTCGGCCAGCGGGATGAATTCGGCTGGCGACACCGGTCCCAGGGCTTCGTTGTTCCAGCGGATCAGGGTTTCGTAGCCGACCAGGCGACCGGCGCAGTCGACCTTGCCTTGGGCGGCCATGCGCAGCCGCTTGTGCTCGAGGTCGTGGCGCAGGGCGCCGAGCACTTCCAGTTCGCGCAGTCCGGCGCCGTCCGGTCCGCCCTCGTCGAAGGCGTAGCCGGCGCGGCCGCGGCGTTTGGCGCGGCTCATCGCGCGGTCGCTCATCTTGAGCATGAGTTCGGGGGTGTTGACCTGGGCCGAGGACAGCGCAATACCGATGCTGGCGGTCACCCGCAGTCGGTGCTCCTTGATCTCCATCGGTTCGCCGAGCACGTCGAGCAGCCGCTTGGCCAGACGCTCGGCGCGATCGCGGACGTGGGTGGCGCGGGTCAGCACGCAGAACTCATCGGCGCCCCAGCGCGACACGAAGTCACCCTGGCCGACCCAGCCTTTCAGGCGCAGCGCCACCTCACCCAGCAGTTCATCGCCGGCGGCATGGCCAAGGCCGTCATTGACCGTCTTGAAGCCGTCCAGGTCGACGAACAGCAGGGCCAGTTCGATGTCGTCGCCTTCCTCGGGCATCATCGATTGCAGCTTGCGCTCTAGGTTCAGCCGGTTCGGCAGGCCGGTGAGCGCATCGAAAAGGGTCATGCGTTCCAGGCGGCGCTCGCTGTGGTGGCGGTCGCTGATATCGCGTACCGAGGCCAGCAGTAGCTCGGCATGACCGTGCCCGGCGCTCAGCCTCGACACACTGACTTCCACCGGAAGCAGGTCGCCGCTGAGGCAGCCGAGCATGGTTTCACCCTGCACGGCGCCCTCCTTGTGCAGGCGCGGCATGTCGAGCTGGCTGTCGTCGATGAAGTCGCGGGCCAGCAGACCGCTTATCGAGCGTGACTCGTCGCCCAGCAGCCGGGCCAGCGAGGCGTTGGCTTCGATGATCCGCCAGTCGCCGTCCATGATTGCCAGGCCGTCGCGGTTGCTGGCAAAGGCATGGCCGAGCAGGCGCAGCGAGCGCTCCGACTGGCGCAGCGCGGTGATGTCCTTGAGCGTGCCCAGGCAGCGCACCGCCCGGCCCTCGTCATCGCGTTCCACCGCGCGGCCGCGGACCCGGCGCCAGAGCTCGGGATCCCCTTCGGCCTCGGATAGCAGGCCGATCGGCAGATCGATCGACTCCGCGCTGCCGTCGGCCAGCGCCAGCAAGGCCAGCTTCAGCGGCTCGCGGTCCTCGGGTAGCGCCCTGCTCAGCAGCGCATCGAGCGAGCCCTCGATGGTCTCGCTGCGATCACCGATATGGTGGAAGCGTTCGATCCGCAGTGAGTCGGCGCGCGGGACCCATTCCCATATCGCATCGGACGAGGCCCAAAGCGCCAGCTGCAGGGTTTGCTGCAGGCTCCGCGATCGCTGCAGCGAGCCGTAGAGCTCGCGGCTCTTCTCGGACAGCAAGCCTTCGGCCTGCTTGCGCGCTTCGCGCTCGCGGGTCAGCCGGCGTGCCAGCGCCGCCGGATCTTCGTGTTCAGTCTGCGCAGTCGACATGGATGAGTACGTGTGGATCCTGGCCTTCGATGGGCTCCAGCGTGACCTTGATCGCGACGCCGTAGTGGTCGGCTGCGCCATTGATCAGGCCTTTGGCCAGGGCCTCCATGCGGCGAGGCGAGTCATAGCGCAGCAGCAAATGCCGGGCGCTGCGCTCAAGGGTGCGGAAACGGGGCAGTTCTGCGTTCGGGTACAGACCCAACACCTCGGGGTGGATGGTGTCGTCAAGCCGTCCCAGCAGGTCGAACAGCGAGGGCCGCTCGGCCAGCATCTGCGGATGCGATGCGGCCAGCTGGCCGAACAGATGGTGGCCGAACAGCTCGAGCAGGTCGGGCAGGGCGATGCCACTGTGTTCGGACAGGGCGACCACCAGCCGGACCATTTCCTGGTGCGGGTAGTTGCCCACGGCGGTGTAGGCTCCGTCGTGTTCGAGCGCGGCGCGATCAATGATCGAATCCACGGTGGCGGCGGAGAAACGCGCCTCCACCAGGTCCATGAACTCAGTGAAAACCACACCCAGCATGCGCACTCCCGGTTGCTCGAGCGACCTCGGCAGCTGGCCCAGTTGACCCCGGCCAGCGCCCGCGGTCAAGGCGGGAAAAGCCCGCGGCGACGCGGGGCGGCGCGCTCAGCCAGGCTGCCAGTCGGGCGCCGCGGGCCAGTCGTGCTCGGCATTGATCTCCAGCGCCTGACGCACGTCGCGGCGGTCGAGCTGGGGCGCGAGGGCCAGCAGCAGATCAAGGGTGTAGTCGCGCAGCACGCGTTCGCGCGGCAGTACCGCCCAGGTCGTGCAGCCGGGAATCGAAGGCGGCGCCGGCAGGCTGGTCAGGTCGGCGGCATCCTCCGGCAGCAGGGCCATCTCGGCCAGCAGTCCGACGCCCAGGCCGGCGCGGACATAGGTCTTGATCAGGTCGGCATCGCGGGCGGTCAGGGCGAGCTGGGGCATCAGGCCTTCGGCTTCGAAGGCGCGGCGCAGCGAGGACTCCGGGCGGATCGAGGACTCGTAGCTGAGCAGGGGATGCGCGGCGAGGTCGGACAGGCCGGGCGCGCGCAGCTCGCCGATCGGATGCTTGCGCGGCACCAGCACCCGGCGCTGCCAGCGGAACAGCGGCAGGGCCAGGCCGCCGCCCGGGACCGCGTCGCCGGCGGTCGAGGTGATCGCGATGTCGGCGCTGCCGCGCGCCAGCAGGTCGAGCACGTCGCTCTCGCCGACCGGCTGCAGGTGCACCGACACATCGGGATAGCGTTTGACCAGGGCAGCGATGGCGGTGGGCAGGACGAAGCGCGCCTGGGTGTGGGTGGTGATCACGGTCAGCTGGCCCTGCACCTCGCGGCGCTGGTTGGCAGCGAAGGCGCGGATGTTGTCGGCCTCGGAGACGATATTGCGCGCACGCTCGAGCACCTCGGCACCCGCCGGCGTTACCGAGCCCAGGGCCCGGCCGCGGCGCGAGAACAGCAGGAAGCCAAGCTCCTCCTCCAGCTGTTTGAGCTGTTTGGACAGCCCGGGCTGGGTGGCGTGTACGCGGTCGGCGGCAACGGTGATGTTGAGGCCGGCGTCGGCGATCGCGACCAGGTAGCGCAGCTGGGTCAGGGTCATGGCGGGCAATCGAGCGGGATGCCGGCATGCTGGGGCAAGCCTGTCGGCAGGTAAAGCGTCACGCGGCAGAGACAGATGACCGATCGACATGTGCTGCTGCCCGCACTCCATTTGTGCACTCGATGGCGGCTGCCTAAGGTCGGCGCATGGATCACGCCGTCGACCGTCTGTTTCCCCTCTTCGCCCATCTGCATGGGCGCGCCGTCCTGGTAGTTGGCGGCGGCAGCGTCGCGGCACGCAAGATCGCCCCGCTGCGCGCCGCGGGTGCCGAAGTGCGGGTGGTGGCCCGCGAGCTGGGCGAGGCAGTCGCTGCCCTGGCCGGGTCGGGTGCGGTGGACTGGATCGAACGCGAGTACGTCGCGACCCAGCTCGACGATGTCTGGCTGGTGGTCGTGGCGACCAGCGACCGCCCGCTCAATGCGCGGATCGCCGCCGATGCCCAGGCCCGCCGGCTGTGGGCCAACGTGGTCGACGACATCGAGCTGTGCAGCTTCCAGACCCCGGCCGTGGTCGACCGCGCGCCGCTGCAGATCGCCATCTCCAGCGGCGGCGCGGCGCCGGTGCTTGCGCGCCAGGTGCGTGAGCAGATCGAGGTCCTGCTCGATGAACATGTCGGTCCACTGGCCAGCCTGCTGCATCGGCACCGCGGACTGATCCGCCGACGCCTGCCGGATATCCCGGCGCGCCGCCGATTTCTCGAAGCGCAGCGCGAGGGGGCGGTGGGCAGGCGGCTGGCGGCCGGCGATGTGGCGGGCGCCGAAGCGGCGTTGTTCGAATCGCTGGCCCTGGCGGTCGCGCGTCCGCGCGGTTTGGTATCGATCGTCGGCGCCGGGCCGGGAGATCCGGGCCTGGTCACCCTCAAGGCGCTGCGCCGGCTGCAGGAGGCCGACGTCATCCTGCATGACCGGCTGGTGCCTGCGGCCGTGCTGGCTCTGGCCCGGCGTGACGCCGAGCGTATCGAGACCGGCAAGCGCGCTGGCGAGCATTTCACCCCGCAGGAGGAGATCCACCGCCTGCTGGTCCACTACGCCGCGCAAGGTCTGCGGGTGGTGCGGCTGAAGGGCGGCGATCCCTTCGTCTTCGGCCGCGGCGGCGAAGAGATCGAGCATCTGCGCGCGCATGCCATCGACTATGAGGTGGTTCCCGGGATCACCGCGGCCCTGGCCTGCGCGGCGCACGCCGGCATTCCGCTGACCCATCGTGATCATGCGCAGTCGGTGCGCCTGCTCACCGCGCACTGCCGCGACTCGCTGGACAGCCATGACTGGGCAGCGCTGGCGCAGGAGCGACAGACCCTGGCGGTCTACATGGGTGTCGCCGCGCTGGATGATTTCGCCACCCAGCTGACCGCCCATGGCCGCAGCGCCGAGACACCCTGCGCCCTGATCGAGAACGGCAGCCGTCCCGAGCAGCGCGTCGTGCTCAGCTGCCTCGGGCACTTGTCCGCCGATGCCGAGCGGTTCAAGGTGGTGTCACCGGCCCTGCTGGTGGTCGGTGAGGTGGCCGCGCTGGGCGAGTCGTTACATTGGTTCGGCGAGCCGCCAAAGCAGCGCGCCCCTGAACCTCACGTTTCCGCAACAGCGCTGGCCAGCGCTGCCTGAGCCTCCTGGAGCCAAACATGATTTACGACAGCATCCTCGACACCATCGGTCGCACGCCGGTGGTCCGCGCCGCGCGCATCGCCCCCGAGGGCATCGACCTGTATTTCAAGGTCGAGTTCTTCAATCCCGGAGGCTCGGTCAAGGATCGACTGGCGCTGGCGATCATCCTCGACGCCGAGCAGCGCGGCACGCTCAAGCCGGGTCAGACCGTGGTCGAGGCGACCTCGGGCAACACCGGCGTGGCCCTGGCCATGGTCTGCGCGGCGCGCGGCTATCCGTTTGTCGCGGTGATGAGCGAGACCTTCTCGATCGAGCGCCGCAAGCTGATGCGCGCCTACGGCGCCAAGGTCTTGCTGACCCCGGCCGCGGCCCGCGGCAGTGGCATGGTCAAGCGCGCCGAGGAACTGGCCGCCAAGCACGGCTGGTTCCTTGCCCGGCAGTTCGAGAATCCGGCCAATCCGGCCTATCACCGCAGCACCACCGCGGCCGAGATACTGCGTGACTTTGCCGGCCGCCGGCTCGATTACTTTGTTTCCGGCTGGGGCACCGGCGGCACCCTGACCGGTGTCGGTGAGGTGCTGCGCGTGGCGCGTCCCGAGGTGAAGATCGTCACCACCGAGCCTGCCGGAGCCTCTCTGCTCGCCGGCAAGGAGTGGCAGCCGCACAAGATCCAGGGCTGGACCCCGGACTTCGTGCCCAAGGTGCTCAACCGCGAAGTGTTCGACCAGAACATCCCGATCGACGACGTCACCGCACGCGATACCTCGCGCCGGCTGGCGCGCGAAGAAGGCATCTTCGTCGGCGTCTCTGCCGGCGCCACGGCGGCCGCTGCACTGCAGATTGCCGCGGCGGCACCGGCCGGCAGCACCGTGCTGGCGATGCTCCCGGATACCGGCGAGCGCTACCTGTCGACCTTCCTCTTCGAGGGCGTCGAGGAAGGCTCGGATGATGCGTGGCTCGCCGAAGTAGAGGGCCGGCCGGCGACCGACGCGGCAGCCTAGCCCGAACATCTCACGAGGTCGCGCCGAAAGACGCCTCCATCCCAGGCTCAGTGCTGACTTCGACCACCTGTATCGCGGTGACAAGGTGTTCGCGGTCTTCCGGCGCTGGCACGGCCCTCGCCGGTCCTTTGCGCCGATGGCTGCGTTCTTCGGCTGCTGGCGCAGCTACGCGGGACTTCGTCCCGACCTCACCCAAGTGGGCCCCCCACTTGGGCTCGTCGCGCCTTGCCCTCGGCGCAAAGTCCTCGGCGATCATCCGCGCCCCCTTACGAAATGTCCGGGACAGGACACTAGGGGCCGTCGCGGGCTCGGCATCCATGACGGTGCTCGGGCTCGCTGGCCTGTGAGGTGATGCGCGTCTCCCGCTGACTCGATCGAGATTGACGGCCAGCGGTCAGCGCCGCCAGCATGCGCGTTCGCCAGAACGGAATGTCCGCTATTGCCTGCTGCTGATCCGCTGACCGAGGACGCGCCTCCGCTGGAAATGCTGCGCGATGAAGTCGCGGCGATCGCCGCGCGGAGCCGGGTCGGCGGGCTGTTCTACCTGGCCGGCTGGGCGCTGGTGGTGGCCGCCAGTGCCGGCTTCTCTGCCTACCCGCTGGCCTGTGGCCTGATCGCCGCGCTGTTCGCGGTGCTCGCCGGCGTACGCTTCCTGTTGCAGCCCTCGATGAGCGCCGATCGCGCGATGCTGCTCCAGCTGCGCCGCCTGCACTGGGGCATCCTGCTGACCGGCGCGGTGGTCTGGGGTGGCAGCCTGGTCTGGGTGATGCTCGACCCGGCGTTCGATGCGACCCGCCCGGCGGCCGTGGTCTGCAGCATCCTGTTCGCCACCGCGTTTGCCCATTCCTATCCGATGAGCCTGCGCGGCACCTTGCTCAGCATGGGCCTGATCTACCTGCCGGCACCGCTGCTGGTCGAGGACGCGGAAGGCGGCGCCGCGGTGCAGGTGGCGCTGGGCGTGTATGCGGTCTACCTGCTGGCCACCGCGCTGCGCGCGCGCCGCGAGTATGTCGAGCATCTGTCCCTGCAGCGAACCCTGCGCCGCCAGCGCGATCGCTTCGAACAGCTCAGCCAGCACGACGGCCTGACCGGCCTGCTCAACCACGCCGAATTCGCCTCGCGCCTCTCGCGTGCCGGCGAGCAGTGCCGGCGCAGCAGCGACCGGGCCAGCCTGCTGATGCTGGATCTCGATCACTTCAAACAGGTCAATGACCGCCTCGGCCATCAGGCCGGCGATGCCCTGTTGATCGCCTTTGCCGAGCGCCTCGGCCGGCAGTTCGCGGATCTTCCCTCGGCCTCGGTGGCGCGCTGGGGCGGCGAGGAGTTTGCCGTCCTGCTGCCGGGTGTTGGTCTCGACGAGGCGAGTCGGCGGGCGCAGGCCCTGCTCGCCGCGCTGCGCAGCACGCCCCTGCTGGCCGGCCGGCCCGAAGTCCGCGCCAGCGTCGGCATCGGCGAATTGCTGCCGGGCACCGACCCTTCGCAGCTGCTCGGCGAGGTCGACCGCGCGCTTTACCGGGCCAAGCGCGATGGCCGCGACCGGGTTGCCCTGGTCGCGGCTCAGGACGGCGCCAGCAGCCCGTAGATTTCCGAATCCTGGATCTCGTCCTCGGTGACGAAGCGTTGCCGGAGCAGGCCCTCGCGGGAAAAGCCGATCGCCTCCAGCACCCGTCGCGAGGCATGGTTTTCGGGATGGATGTCGGCCTCGATCCGGTGCAGGCCCAGCCAGCCGAAGGCCCAGCCGCAGGCAAGACCGGCCGCCTCACGGGCCACGCCGCGGCCCTGGCAGGCGGGCAGCACCGCGTAGCCGATGCCCGAGCGAAGATGGGTCGTCTGGATGTCGTACAGGGTGCAGGTGCCGAGCATCGGTCCGCCGTCGGCGGGGGCGATGATCCAGTTGATGAACTCGCGGCGGGCAAAGCCGGCGCGGATGTTGTCGATGAAGGCCTCGGCATCGGCAAGGCCCTGCATTGCCGGGCGCGACCAGAAACGCAGCACGTCCGGGTCGGAGAACAGCGCGAACAGCGGTGCGACATCCTCGGCGCGGGGCGCGCGCAGGCAGAGCGTGTCGCATTCGAGCACCGGAAACCCGCCCAGGCCCTGCAGCCGGGCAGCGATGGCCGCGGCGCGGTCGGTCAGCGCGCTCATTGTTCAAGGCCGGCGGGCGCCGTCGCGCACTCGCGTTGCCTGCCTTGTGCGGCGTGGAGGCTGGCTCCTGCAATCGTTTGCATGCTCACGCTGTTGCGCATGGTTGTCTCATGTCCGTGTGGTAGCGTTGTGTTCTGTTGCGCGGTGCATGACGGTGCGGGGTTGCCATGGAGCGGCGAAGGCGGCTGCCCGAGCCGCCCTCGGGGCCTGTGCCGGGTCCGGGCCGGGCCCGCGATCTCCGCGCCGCGCATCCGCTGCTGGCGGGCACTCGCCCCGCAGCAGCCCTGACAGCTTGCCGCAAGGACGTGCCATGGTCGACCAGCTTCGCCGCACCAAGATTCTCGCCACGCTCGGCCCGGCTTCCGACCGCCCGGGCATCACCGAGGCGCTGATCGCTGCCGGCGTCAACGTGGTCCGGCTCAACTTTTCCCACGGCAATGCCGAGCAGCACGCACAGCGCGTGGCCCAGGTACGCAATGCCGCCCACCGGCTCGGCCGCGAGGTCGGCGTACTGGGTGACCTGCAGGGGCCGAAGATCCGCATCGAGACCTTTGCCGAGGGCAAGGTGGAACTCAAGGCGGGGCAGGCCTTCACCCTCGACTGCGGCGATAACCCGCCGCCTGGCGATACCACCCGCGTTGCCTGTAGCTATCGCGGCCTGCCCAATGACGTCCGTGCCGGTGATCATCTGCTGCTCGACGATGGTCTGGTGGCAATGCAGGTCGAGCGGGTCGATGACGACCAGATCCACTGCACCCTGCTCACCGACGGCACGCTGTCGGACCGCAAGGGCCTGAACCGGCTCGGCGGCGGCCTGTCGCTCGGCGCGCTGACCGACAAGGACCGCAGCGACATCCAGCTTGCCGCCAGTCTTGGCTGCGACTTCCTCGCGGTGTCCTTCTGCCGCAGCGCCGAGGATCTCAACGAAGCCCGCCGGCTGGCTCGCGACGCCGGCAGCCAGGCCGGCATCGTTGCCAAGATCGAGCGCGCCGAGGCGATCGCCAACCTCGACGAGATCGTCGATGCCTCGGACGCGGTGATGGTGGCGCGTGGCGATCTGGGCGTGGAGATCGGCGACGCCGAGCTGCCTGGCCTGCAGAAGAAGATCATCCGGGTTGCCCTCGAACGCAACCGGGTGGTGATCACCGCCACCCAGATGATGCAGTCGATGGTCGACAACCCGATCCCGACCCGTGCCGAAGTGCTGGACGTCGCCAACGCGGTGATCGACGGCACCGATGCGGTGATGCTCTCGGCGGAGTCCGCTGCCGGCCAGTATCCGGTCAAGGCTGTCGAAGCTTTGGTCCGCGTCTGTCTCGGCGCCGAGCGACAGTTCGACCACGACACCGACTTCGAGGCAGCGCGCCGCGACCTGACCCGCGCCGACGAGGCGATCTCCATGGCGGCGATGTTCCTGACCGAGCACATCCGGGTCAGGGCGATCATCGCCATGACCGAATCCGGCGGCACCGCCCGGCACCTGTCGCGCTTCCGCGCCCTGGCGCCGATCTACGGGCTCTCCCGCCATCCCGAGGCGCGCCGGCGCATGGCCCTGATGCGCGATGTCTTCCCGATCGACTTCGACTCCCGTGGCCTGGCCCCGCGCAAGGCCGCCCGCGAGGCGGTCAAGCACCTGTTCCAGCTCGGCCTGCTCAGCGTCGGCGACCGGGTGATCATCACCTCGGGCGACCACATGGAGCAGCACGGCTCGACCAACACCCTGCGCCTGCTCAAGGTCGGCGAAAGCGGCGCGGCCGAGGGGCTGGGCGAGCTTTGAGGCGGCCCGCCGGCCGCCCCCGACCCGCCGGCGTCTAGGCCGTGGGGACCCTGCGCCTGCTGCTGGCGCTGTCGGTGGTGTTGTCGCACTCCGGTCCGCTATGGCCATTCGGCACCGAGCTGGTCGGCGGCGTGCTCGCCGTGCAGGGATTCTTCCTGATCTCCGGTTTCTACATGGCTCTGGTGCTGCGCAAGCGCTATCGGGACGGGCTGGGCGACTTCTACTGGCATCGTTTCGTGCGGCTGTTTCCGCTGTACTGGCTGGTCTGGATGCTGTACTTCATCGCCGGCGAGCTCGAGCCCTCGGTCGACCGCTTCGCTGCGCTGTCGGCAATCGATGCCAGTGCCGGCACCTGGGCGCTGGTGCTGATCGCCAACTGGCTGCTGGTCGGCAGCGACTGGTTGCTGCTGCTGTCCACGGGTCCGGGCGGCCTGTACTTCACCCCCGACTTCCTCGCCGAGCCAATCTGGCTGTTCAAGTTCCACTACGTGCCGCAGGCCTGGTCCCTGCCCATCGAGATCGGCTTCTATGCGCTGGCGCCCTGGCTGGTGCATTCGGTGAAACGACTGGTCTGGGTCGCGGTCGCATCGGTGCTGGCCAAGTACCTGGTGCTGGCGCAGATCGGCCCGGTCGATCCCTGGTACTACCGGTTCTTCCCCTTCGAGCTGTGGCTGTTCTGTCTGGGCGCGCTGGTGTTCCGCCTGTCCGAACCGGTCAGTCAACGGGCGCTGTCGCGCTGGCGCTGGCCGGTCATGCTCTGCCTGGTACTCGCCATCGTCGGCTACCAGGTCGGCAGCGCGGCGCCGCTGAACGCGATCGACTCGATCCGCTATGTGGCCTTCATCGCCGCGCTGAGCCTGGCCATGCCGGTGCTGTTCTCCGGCTTCGGTCATCTGCGCTGGGACCGCTGGCTTGGCGAACTCTCCTATCCGATCTACCTGTCCCATCTGCTGGTGGTGGGCGTGGTGCTGCACTTCGGATTGCAGGTCCGGGGTGACACCTCGCTGCTGATCGTGGCCGGCAGCCTGCTGCTCGGTGCCTTGCTGACGGTCTGCGTGGCGCGACCGGTCGAGCGGCTGCTGCGCCGGTCGCCCAAGCATCGGGCCTTGCTGCATTCGCCGCCGGCTTCGCCAGAGCGCCTGCCGCTGGCAACGTCCGACAGCGGCGCGCCACGATGATCGGGCGGCCTCGGATCGGAACGGCCGGCCTCGCCCTGTGCTGCGCCACCCTCCTGCTCGGACTGCCCAATCTTGCCGTGCTCGACCGCGTTTGGTCGGTTTGGATGGCGTCGCCCGGACCGCCTTCCGCTCCGCTGTTCTGGGTCGCGGCGTTGGCCTATCTCGCCGGCTTGTTGGCCTTGGTGTCGATCAGCGCGCGACTTCGGCCGCGACTGGATCATCCGCTGTTCCGGCTCGGTGCGCCGCTGCTTGTGCTGTGGGCCCTGCTCGCCACCGCTTTCGCTTATCCGCAGGTGGACAGTGGCCGCTTCGGCTTCACCAGCGACCGTGACGAAGCGCTCGATGTGGGCGTTCGGCAGATGCTGTCAGCAGGCAACCCCTACGATTGCCGGGTAATCCCGGGCGAGCACCATTCCTGTCTGGCGCAGGGCAACCCGATCGGGCCGCTGCCCGGGGCCCTGCTGCTGGCGACGCCCTTCGTGTTGCTGGGCATGGCGGCATGGCAGTCGGTGTTCTGGCTGGCCATCTTCCTGATCCTTGTGCGCCGGCATGGCGATGCCTTCGGCAGCGCGCGCGTCGCCTGGCTGGCCCTGCTGGGCCTGCCGATCGTGAGTGCCGAGTTGCTGACCGGCGGTGACCTGTTGGCCAACGCCCTGTGGATGGCCTGCGCCTGCCTGGCGATCCTCAAGCTCCCATCAGGTAGCCGCTGGCTCTATCCGAGCGCTCTGTTGATCGGCCTGATGCTGGCCGGACGCAGTCACTTCCTGCTGCTCCTGCCGGTGCTGTGCATGGCCCTGCAACGTCGCCACGGCTGGGGTCGGGCCAGCGCCGCCACGCTGTGCATGCTGGGCAGCTTCGCCCTGCTGGCGGTCTGGTACTACCCGGCGAGCGACGGCGGCTTCGGGCCGCTCGACGTGCAGCAGAAGCTGCGCGCCGCGGGCGGGGCCGCGGGGCAGTATCTGGTGGCCGCTGCCAGCATGCTGGCAGCGGTGACGCTGGGACTGGTCGGCGGCGGCCGCTTTCTTTACCTGCGCATGGCGCTCTCGCTCAGCGTGCCGGCGATCGGCGCGGTCGTCCTGCACTCGCTGGCGCTCGGGCAACCCAGCTTCGCCTTCTACGGCTGGTACCTGCTGGCGGCCACGCCGTTTGCCCTGCTCTCCCTGGTGGGCGAGCAGGACGCAGCCGGGGAGTAGGGCGAGATCGTCGGGGGCGGCGCAGTCGTGCATTTCTCAGAGCGCTTGCTACAGTGCGCCCGCAAGGCGATCGCGGCGCCGAGTCGTCGGATCCTCCCATGGCGAGAACGCATGGACTCCTGATGGAATTCAAGCGGATTGCGGTGTACACCGCCATTTTCGGTGACAAGGACGATTTCCGCCCGCTGCCTGCGGGTGACCACTACGACCTGTGGCTGTTCACCGATGCGGCGCTGAGCCACCCGGACTACAGCGTGGTGCGGAGTCCGCGTCGGCACGTCGATCCCACCCGCGACGCCCGCCAGCACAAGATCATGGCGCACGAGGTGTTGGCGGCCTACGAGAGCTCGCTGTGGCTGGACGCCAACATCACGTTCGAAGGCGTGGATCCCGCAGGCCTGCTCGAAGGCTATCTCGACGACGTCGATCTGGCCCTGCACGGCCATCCCGAGCGCGACTGCATCTATGAGGAGGCCCGGGTCTGCATCGACATCCACAAGGATTCCGCTCCGGTCATCCGCCGGCAGATGGCTCGCTATCGCGAGCAAGGCTATCCGACGCGCCATGGCCTGGTGTCCACCGGGATCCTGTACCGCCGGCACAGCGCGGCGGTCGCGGCATTCAATCAGGCCTGGTGGAACGAAGTGGATCGGCACAGCCGGCGTGACCAGCTCTCATTCAACTATGTCGCCTGGAACACATCGTTCCGCTACCGGGCCATCCCAGGGCACGTCCGATTCGGCGGCGTGCCGGGGTTCTTCATCGGCCCGCACCGCATCGAAGCGAGTTTCGGCTGCGGCCCAGACCACCCCGTTAGGTCTGATCCCCACCGCGGCTGATCGCGACCACGCCGGTGCGTGCCAGCTCGACCAGGCCAAGCGGCACCAGCAGCTCGATGAAGCGCTCGATCTTGCTGTTGTTGCCGGTGAGTTCGAGGACCAGGCTGTCGAGGGTGATGTCGATCACCCGCGCCCTGAACACCTCGGTCAGTCGCAGCGCTTCGGCGCGCTGCTCGCCCTGGTTGCGGACCTTGACCAGGACCAGCTCGCGCTCGATACCCGGAGAGTCCAGTGACAGGTCGACGACCTTGTGCACCGGCACCAGCCGACCCAGCTGGGCCTTGATCTGCTGGATGATCTGCGGCGTGCCCGAGGTGACGATGGTGATCCGCGAGGTGTGCTTCTGGTGGTCGGTCTCGGCCACGGTCAGCGACTCGATGTTGTAGCCGCGACCGGAGAACAGGCTGACCACCCGGGCCAGTGCGCCGGCCTCGTTGTCGACGAACACGGCCAGCGTGGCGCGGACCACGCGCGGGGCCTGGTCGTCGAGGAAGTAGGCGGAAGCGGGCTGGGTCATGGGGGTTCCGTGAGTCGCGGTTGGTGATTCGTGATTGGTGATTGGCAAGAGCAGCGTGGCGGGGAAATGGGTCTGGCGGAGCGCTTGGGCGGCATCGGGATCTGCGTTGGCTTCAAACCAATCACCACTCACGAATCACCAATCACCCCTCACGGCTCTACACCAGCATCTTCCCGGCCTCGCTCACCTCGGCGCTGTCGGCGGTGTCGGGCAGGATCATTTCGTCGTGCGCGGCGCCGCTGGGGATCATCGGGTAGCAGTTCTCCATCTTGTCGACCACGCAGTCGACGATCACCGGGCCGTCGTGGTCGAGCATGGCCTGGATCACGCCGTCGAGATCGTCCGGGTTGATCGCGCGCAGGCCCTTGGCGCCGTAGGCCTCGGCCAGCTTGACGAAGTCCGGCAGGGCGGCGGAGTAGGACTGCGAGTAGCGGCTGCCGTGGAGCAGCTCCTGCCACTGGCGGACCATGCCGAGGTACTCGTTGTTGAGGATGAAGATCTTGATCGGCAGCCGGTACTGCACCGCGGTCGAGAGTTCCTGCATGGTCATCTGCGCGCTGGCCTCGCCGGCGATGTCGATGACCAGGGCGCCGGGGTGAGCGACCTGCACGCCAACCGCGGCCGGGATGCCATAACCCATGGTTCCGAGGCCGCCCGAAGTCATCCAGCGGTTGGGCTCCTCGAAGTGGTAGTGCTGGGCGGCCCACATCTGGTGCTGGCCGACCTCGGTGGTGATGTAGGTGTTGCGTCCGCGGGTCAGCTGGTACAGACGCTCGACCGCGTACTGGGGCTTGATCGTGGTTTCCGAGCGCCGGTAGGACAGCGACTTGCGTCCGCGCCAGAGGTCGATCTGGGTCCACCAGGCGGACAGCACGTTGGGATCGATGCGCCGGTCCTCGGCGGTCCACAGCGCGATCATCTCGTCGAGCACGTTGCCGCAGTCGCCGATGATCGGCACGTCGACGCGGACGTTCTTGTTGATCGACGAGGGGTCGATATCGATGTGGATCTTCTTCGAGCCCGGCGAGAACGCATCCAGGCGCCCGGTCACCCGGTCGTCGAAGCGCGAGCCGATCGCCACCATGACGTCGCAGCGGTTCATCGCCAGGTTGGCCTCATAGGTGCCATGCATGCCGAGCATGCCGAGCCACTTCGGGTCGCTGGCCGGCAGGGCGCCGAGGCCCATCAGGGTCGAGGTCACCGGCACACCGGTCAGCGCTGCCAGCTTGCGCAGCAGGGCGCTGGCCCGAGGTCCCGAGTTGATCACCCCGCCGCCGGTGTAGAACACCGGGCGTTTCGCGTTAGCAAGCAGTTCCACTGCCTTGGCGATGGCGGCGGGATCGCCATGTGTGGTCGGACGGTAGGTGCGGTGCACAAGGTTGCCTGGGCCCACATAGGCCGCGCTGCGGAACTGGATGTCCTTGGGGATGTCGACCACCACCGGGCCGGGACGGCCGCTGGTGGCGATATGGAAGGCGTCGTGCATCACCCGCGCCAGGTCGGCGACGTCCTTGACCAGGAAGTTGTGCTTGCTGCAGGCGCGGGTGATGCCGACCGTATCGCACTCCTGGAAGGCGTCAGTGCCGATCAGGTGGGTCGGCACCTGGCCGGTGATGCAGACCAGCGGGATCGAGTCGAGCAAGGCATCGGCCAGCCCGGTCACCGCATTGGTCGCGCCTGGCCCGGAGGTGACCAGCAGCACGCCGGCCTTGCCGGTGGACCGCGCATAGCCTTCGGCGGCGTGGGCGGCGCCCTGCTCATGGCGGACCAGGATGTGCTCTACGTCCTCCTGCTGGAACAGGGCGTCGTAGATCGGCAGCACGGCGCCGCCAGGGTAGCCGAATACGTGCCGCACGCCCTGGTCGCGCAGGGCGCGCACCACGATCTGGGCTCCGGTGAGCGTGAGCGGGGCATCGGTCATGACGGTCTACCTTTGTTGCGCTGCATCCATACGCCATGGAATGGCAGCGCCGGCAGGCTGTCAAATGGTTCTGCTGCAACCATTTGCCGCGTGGGGTGGCGGCCGCGGCGGGCGCCGCACGCAGACACCGGTGGCGCGACTCCGGGATGCGAATTTGCAGGCCCCGCACGAGCGGCTGCCCAGATGTTCCGGCACCCCTTGGCCTGCGTTACCGGCCGCAGTACCCATTCGTGTCCAGCGTGGGCGAGCGGGCCGGGCATACGATCGACCCCCGCGGAACTGCCAAGTTCGGTTCTTCCGGCCAGCAACCTGCGGAATTCCTTGCGCGGCGCGGATGGCTCCTGCTCGCAGGCTACGCCGCATGGCGGGCTATAATCGATGAGTTTTCTTGGCGCCTGGCCGGCGGGCCTGGCGCTCCTTCTTACGCACCCCTTTGGAGAGACGGATGAGCATCGAGCAGCTGCAGGACATCGCCCAGGCCATGGTGGCCCCGGGCAAGGGCATCATCGCCATCGACGAATCGAACGCCACCTGCAAGAAGCGCTTCGACGGCGTCGGCATCGAATGCACCGAAGAGAATCGGCGCGCCTATCGCGAGCTGCTGCTCTCCACGCCCAAGCTCGGCGAGCACATTTCCGGCGCGATCCTGTACGACGAGACCCTTCGTCAGGCGCAGAAAGATGGCACCTCCTTCGTCCAGCTGATGCAAAAGCAGGGCGTGCTGCCGGGCATCAAGGTCGACAAGGGCACGGTCGCCCTGGCCGGCTATCCGGGAGAGCTGGTCACCGAGGGCCTCGACGGCCTGCGTGATCGGCTCAAGGAATACGCCAAGCTTGGTGCCAAGTTCGCCAAGTGGCGGGCGGTCATCACCATTGGCGAGGACACCCCGAGCGGCAGCTGCATCGAGTCCAACTGCCATGCGCTGGCCCGTTACGCCGCGCTGTGCCAGGAGCAGGGCATCGTGCCGATGGTCGAGCCCGAGGTGCTGATGGACGGCGACCACGACATCGAGGTCTGCTATGACGTTACCGAGGCGACCCTCCGTTCGCTGTTCGGCGCGCTGTACGAGCAGAACGTCATGCTTGAGGGCACCATCCTCAAGGCCAGCATGGTCATCTCCGGCAAGAAGTGCGCCGAGCAGGCCTCGGTGGAAGAGGTAGCTGAGTACACCTTGCGCTGCCTGAAGAGCGCGGTGCCGGCCTCGCTGCCGGGCATCGTTTTCCTGTCCGGCGGACAGAGCGACGAGGCGGCGACCGCCCACCTCAACGCGATGAACCAGATGGGCCCCAACCCGTGGCCGCTGTCCTTCAGCTACGGCCGCGCCATGCAGCAGGCCGCGCTCAAGCTGTGGTCCGAAGACATGTCGGCCAACGTCGCCGCTGCGCAGCGCACCGTTGCCCAGCGCGCCAAGGACAACGGCCTGGCTGCGCTGGGCCAGTGGAAGAAGTCGAGCTGAGTCCATCTGACAAGATGTGATCCCAGCGCGCCGGCCCAGTGCCGGCGCGCTGCGTTTCGGCCCTTGGCCGGCGGCTTGGCGCAGCTTCGGCTCGCCCCGGCGAGGTTCGCGGGAAATTGACATCCTCGGGACATCGGCGGCCGCATGCTGCGACATTGACATTTGTGATGGAGGCGCACGTCGCTGGCGCCCGGGCCGCTGTTTCAGGCTCGGGGCGGACGTGAAAGGCGCCAACCGGCCGAGGAGCCTGTGTGAAACGACTGATTGCAATCCCCGCGACGATCCTGGTCCTGAGCTTGATCGGATGCGGCAGTGAGCCGCCCGCCCAGGGACGTCCGGGTGGCCCGGCGCCGGTCAAGGTGGTCACCGAGAGCGTCGAGCGTGGCGACTGGGTGGACACCATCGAAGCGCTCGGCACGGCACGCGCCAACGAGTCGGTCACGCTAACTGCCAAGGTCACCGAGACCGTGGTGCGGGTCAATTTCGAGGATGGCGACCAGGTCGAAGAGGGCCAGCTGCTGGTCGATCTCTCCGGCCGTGCTGAGGTCGCCGCGCTGGAAGAGGCGCAGGCCGCCTACACCGAAACCCTGAAGCAGTACGAGCGGCAGGTAGACCTGGTCAGCCAGGGCACCCTGTCCAAGAGCACGCTGGACTCGCTGGTCGCCAGCCGCGACGCCGCCAAGGCGCGGATGGAGGCGATCCGCGCCCGGCTCGCCGACCGGGTCATCGCCGCACCGTTCGCCGGCGTACTCGGCTTCCGCCAGGTCAGCCAGGGCACCCTGGTCACGCCGGGCACGGCGATCGCCACCCTGGATGACATCGATCCGATCAAGCTCGACTTCTCGGTACCGGAGACCGCGATGGCCAGCGTGGCCAGCGGCCAGACCATCCGCGCACGCAGTGCGGCCTTCCCGCAAAGCGAGTTCAGCGGCGAGGTCAAGGTGGTCGGCTCGCGGGTCGATGCGGTGACCCGCGCGGTGACCGTGCGCGCCGAGATCGCCAATCCGGAGGGCATCTTGCGTCCGGGCATGCTGCTCACCGTCAAGCTGGAGTTGCCGACGCGCGAGACCATTGCGATCCCGGAGATCGCCCTGATCCAGGTCGGCACCAGCCAGTCGGTGTTCACCGTCGACGCCGAGGGCCGCGCACAGAGCACCGAAGTCCGCGCCGGCGCGCGCAAGGCGGGCCGCGTCGAGATCCTTGAAGGCCTGCAGCAGGGCGATCGCCTGGTCACCGAGGGGATCGTCAAGCTGCGCCAGGGAACCCCGGTGGTGGAACAGGCAGTTCAGGTCGCAGGGGGCTGAGATGAAACTCTCCGATCTGTCGATCCGCAGGCCGGTGCTGGCCGTGGTCATGAACCTGATGCTGGTGGTGATCGGGATCATGGCCTTCCGCGAGCTGACCGTGCGCGAGCTGCCCAATATCGATCCGCCTGTGGTCTCGGTCCAGGTGCGCTATCCCGGGGCCTCGGCTGCGGTGGTGGAGACCCGCATCACCCAGATCGTCGAGGACGCACTGGCCGGCATCGAGGGCATCGAGACCATCGAGTCGCGCTCGACCAACGGGCGCTCGGATGTCACCGTGGAATTCTCGCTGAGCCGGGAGATCGAGGCCGCCGCCAATGACGTCCGCGACGCCATTTCGCGGATCGGCGACCGCATACCGCCCGAGGCCGATCCGCCCGAGGTGGAGAAGGTCGAGTCCAATGCCGAAGTGGTCATGTGGCTGAACCTCAACTCGGCCAACATGAGCACCATCGAGCTGTCCGACTACGCCGAGCGCTACGTGGTCGATCGGCTTTCGTCTATCGACGGGGTGGCCCAGGTGCGGGTCGGCGGTGGCCAGCGCTATGCGATGCGCATCTGGCTGGACCGCACCGCGCTGGCCGCGCGAGGGCTGACCGTCAGCGACGTGGAGAACGCCCTGCGCCGCGAGAACGTGGAGTTGCCGGCCGGCCGTCTGGAATCGGCCCAGCGCGACTTCACCCTGCGCGTCGAGCGTGGCTACACAAGCGCCGACGACTTCGCCTCCCTGGTGCTGGACAAGGGCGAGAACGGTCATCTGGTGCGCCTCGGCGAAGTTGCCCGGGTCGAGCTGGCGTCGGCCGAGCGGCGCGCCTACTTCCGCGGCAACGGCCAGCCGAATATCGGCATGGGCGTGGTCAAGACCTCGACTTCGAATGCCCTCGATGTGGCCCGCTCGGTGCGCGATAAGCTGCCCGAGCTGCAGCGCAGCCTGCCGCCGGATACGCGCATCTTCGTTGCCTTCGATTCCACCATCTTCATTGAGGCCGCGGTCGAGCGGGTCTACCTGACCCTGATAGAGGCGGTGATCCTGGTCCTGCTGGTGATCCTGGTGTTTCTCGGCAGCGCACGCGCCGCCCTGGTCCCGGCGGTGACCGTTCCGGTATGCCTGATCGCCGCCTTCATCGGCCTGTGGGCGTTCGGCTTCAGCATCAATCTGCTGACCTTGCTGGCCCTGGTGCTGTGCATCGGCCTGGTGGTCGACGATGCGATCGTCGTGCTGGAGAACGTCCAGCGCCGCGTGGACCTCGGCGAGCCGCCGCTGATCGCCGCCGCCCGCGGCACCCGTCAGGTGGCCTTTGCGGTGATCGCGACCACGGCCGTGCTGGTCTCGGTGTTCCTGCCGGTGGGCTTCATGGAAGGCGACTCCGGGCGATTGTTCCGCGAGCTTTCCGTGGCCTTGGCCGGCGCTGTGGCGATCTCCTCCTTCGTCGCCCTGACCCTGACCCCGATGATGTGCTCCAAGCTGCTGCGCCCGGCGGTGGCCAAGGATCAGCAGCGCTCGCGACTTCACCAGCTGTTCGAGCGAATCGGCGATCTGTATCGCAGGCAGGTCGGCTGGTCGGTGAAGCACCCGGGCAAGATGTTCCTGGTCGTGCTGGCGTCGGTCGGCGTCGCCGCACTGCTGTACGGCCGCATTCCGCAGGAGCTGGCGCCGCCCGAGGATCGCGGTGCCTTCTTCATCTCGGTGCAGGGCCCCGAGGGCGCCGGCTTCGACTATACCGTCGGTCAGATGCAGAAGGTCGAGGAGATCATCGCCCCCTACGTCGGCGATGGTGCGCCGATCATGCAGGTCAACTCACGGGTGCCCGGTGGCTGGGGCGCCAGCGAAGAGATGCACACCGGCCAGGCGATCGTGCTGATGTCGCCGTGGAACGAGCGCACCGTGTCCACCGCCGACCTGGTCGAGGAGCTGCGCGCTCAGCTCGGCGAGGTCCCCGGCGTGCGCGCCCTGCCGATTGTCCGCTCCGGCCTGGTCCGCTCGCGCGGCCAGCCGGTTTCGGTGGTGCTCGGCGGGCCGAACTACGAGGAGCTGGCCGAGTGGCGTGATCGCATGCTGGCGCGGATGGAGCAGAACCCCAGGTTGTTCGCGGTCGACTCCGATTACAAGGAAACCCGCCCGCAGATGCGCGTCGAGATCGACCGCGCGCGTGCCGCCGACCTCGGGATCTCGCTGTCCGAACTGGGCCGCACGCTGGAGACCATGATGGGCGCGCGCCGTGTCACCACCTTCGTCGACGACGGCGAGGAGTACGACGTGATCCTGCAGGCGCGCGCCGAGGACCGCGCCACCCCGAATGACCTGAACAACCTGTATGTGCGATCACTCAGCACCGGGCAGCTGATTCCGGTCGCCAACGTGGTCAGCCTGCGCGAACTGGCTGAGCCTGGCAGCTACAACCGCTACAACAGACTGCGCGCGATCAGCCTGTCGGCTGGCCTGGCGCCCGGCTACACCCTGGGCGAAGCGCTGGCCTGGATCGAGCAGGTCGCCGACGAGGAGCTGCCCGCGACCGCGCAGCTCGGCTACAAGGGCGAGTCGCGTGACTATCGCAATGCCGGCAGCGCCGTGCTGCTCACTTTTGCACTGGCCTTGCTGGTCGTCTATCTGGTGCTCGCCGCGCAGTTCGAGAGCTTTGCCCATCCGCTGGTCATCATGCTGACGGTGCCCTTGGCCGTGCTCGGTGCCTTGATCGGTCTGTGGCTGTTCGGCAGCTCGCTCAACCTGTTCAGCCAGATCGGCATCGTCATGCTGGTCGGCCTGGCAGCCAAGAACGGTATCCTCATCGTCGAGTTCGCCAACCAGCTACGCGATGAGGGAATGGAAGTCATGGAGGCGGTGATCGAAGCAGCGGTAACCCGCCTGCGGCCGATCGTGATGACCTCGATCGCCACCGTTGCCGGCGCCGTGCCGCTGCTGCTCGATGACGGTCCCGGCTCGGCCTCGCGGCGCACGGTCGCCATCGTGGTGATCGCCGGGGTCAGCTTTTCGACCCTGCTCTCGCTCTACGTGGTGCCGGCCTTCTACGCCCGCATCGCGCCCTTCACCCGCTCACCCGAGGCGTTGGCGCGCAAGCTGGAGGAGCAGGCGAAGGAAGTGGCACCGGTCGGCGGGCACGCCTGATGACTGAACAGGACGTTTCCGCATGAGGCAGCCGCCGCGCGAGCGACGCGGACCCTCGCGCGGCGACCAGGCGCCGCGGCGCCCGGGCCCGGCCTCGCATGAGGCGCCGGCTTCGGGATCCGCTCCCGCGCGCGCCGAGCGCCCCAGCGAGCTGCGCCTGTATGGCATGAATGCCTGCCTTGCAGCTTTCGCCCACCGGCCGCAGGACCTGCGCAAGGTCTACCTCGCCGAGTCGCGGATGGGCGCCTTGCGCGAGGTGCTTGCCCACTGCGTCAGCCAGCGGCTCGGCTACCGGGTGGTTGGTGATGACGATCTGCGCAAGCTGAGCGCGTCGTCGCATCACGAGGGCGTGATCTTCGACATGCGCCCGCCAATCCTGCCGAGCCTGGAACAGCTGATCGATCGCGGCAAGGCGCGTCCCAGCCTGCTGCTCTGGCTGGACGGCGTCGGCAATCCGCACAACCTCGGCGCCGTGCTGCGCTCCTCGGCGCACTTCGCGGTAGACGCCGTGCTGCTGCCGCCGGGTTCGACGCTGGGCCTGAGCGGCGCTGCCTGCCGGGTCGCCGAAGGCGGTGCCGAGGCGGTCCCCTTGCTGCGCCTGGACGATACTGAGCAGGCCATGCGCCAGCTGCGCGCCGCGGGATATCGCTTTGCCGCGACCCTGCCCGGTGGTGGAAACGATGTGTTCAGGGCCGAATTGCCCGAGCGCATGGTCCTGGTGCTCGGCGCCGAACAGGCCGGGATGAGCCGGCCCCTGGTCGACGCCTGCGAGCTGAGCCTCGGCATCCCGGGCAGTGGCGCTGTCGAAAGCCTGAACATCGCCAGCGCCGCAGCAGTGTTCCTTGCCGAGTGGCGGCGCCAGCGCGGCTGAGACTCCAGCGCGCTGCCCTTATCCGCATGCCTTGCAGTGCCGTGCCCAAGCACCGGTCGTCCGCTCCGCGTGGCCGCCGGGTAGACCGGCTTCTGCCGTGCCGAACGACCAGCTTTGCCGACGGACATGACCGCGATAGGCAAGCCCACTGCCCACCCCCGACGGGGAGCTGGACGGCTGATATCGACCCATTGTTAGCTTTCACCGCCACCCGAAAGCGGACCTTCGGAAGCACCGGAAACGCTCTGTGCTGACCGGCGACTTTCGGCCAATAGTTGACGGTCAGTTCGCGACTGCCATTCCGTCCTATTGGAGTCTCTCGCATAGCTTCAAGATGCGCCTGCGAGAGCCAGCGTCTAGATCACGTCTTTTCAGAAGGGCATCCGCGCCTACGCGAACAGCCATGCGCTGGGAAGAACCGCTGGATCGACCGAGACCCATCAGCATCTCTGCCGCTTGCGTGGATTCGAACTTGCGGACCACATAATCGACACTCACAAGGCACATCTCCTCGGAGTCGAAACGATCAAAGTTCTCGCCGATACATTTCAGTACACGGGAAGCATTCTGCTGGGAAAACTTGTCATGGTCGAGGTAGGCGTTGAGGACGAACTGGGCAGCGCCCTTTGCCCGACGCAGTTCGGGAGAACCAATGACGTAAAGCACGATGTCGACGAAGTCGTCAGGCACCTCTGCGACACCAATGAGCGCGTCCTCCATTCGCTCCGCGAGGCCAGAAATCGATGCGGACGCCCCGGAGGCCTCAACCTGCAACAACTCCTGCTTGATGGCTTCTAGTTCCATTGAATCCCTAAGGAACGACCGCATTTGCGGGAATAGTTGGCCACAGTGGCGGGATGATGATCGAAGGGATCATCCGAATGCAGCGGTAGGCGATATACCCTGCGCCGATCGCACCAACAGCCACTACCACCTGGCCGCCGGTTGGGCAGCTTTCGCAATCGTCGCCTCCACACTCATCGTCATACTTGTCCTCCAGTCGCCGCGCCCGCTGGTCTAGGATATTGATCAAGGTTCGATGACCTCTACGCGTAGCGTGAAACGCTTCCGGAGCACCGATGCGCTCGGGTAGGCCATCACTATCGGCATCAAGTTCATCGTATCTCTTCTCGATGTCCTTTCTGATGTTCTCTATCTTCTTCCTCAGGTCTTGGCAGTACTGACTGTCTGGGCGGTGCATCGCGAGCCCGGATCGATCTACCCACGACAGCGGATTCGCACCAGCGTAAAGGTACGTGCTTACCCCGCCTTCCAGACCGATCGGGTCTGAAGCCGTGTAGCGACCTGTTGCCGGGTTATAGCTGCGAAAGTAGTTGTAATGCAGTCCAGACTCCTGATCGTAGTATTGGCCAGGGAACCGCGGCGCGTAGTCGATCCCCGAGTGGGCCGATGCCAATCCTGACCCGAAAGGCTCTCGGTTCCAACTCCACACGACGGACCCATCAGCAGGGCGCACGATTGACCGCGGCGCCCCGAGATGGTCGGGCGTGACCTGATAGTTCCCCTCGGGCCTCAGTAGCCCAATTGGCAGGGTATCCAGGTACACGTGTTCGGCCAGGGCAGCACCCGTGCCCGCATCGTATTCGCCCAGCAACTGACCGCCTTCGTCGTAGACGAACACGCGAGCTCCACTCGGAGTATTCGCTCCGGCACCGGACTTCTCGACCCGTTGACCAAGTGCGTTGATGGCGTACGTAGCGCCGTTGCCTGCGACAAGGCGGTTGCGATAGTCGTAGGTGAGCGCTGCGCCGGTGTCGCTTGCAATAGCGCCAGCCGCGTTATAACCGAACTGCCTGGTCTCCGCTCCGCTGACGCCCTGCAGCCGGTGACTGTCCGGCGAATACTGGTAGCTGCTCGCTGCACCGTCCCGCGTCTCGCTCAGCCGGTTCCCTGTCGCGTCATATGTCCAGTCGAGCTGCACGTCATCCAGCGAGGCGCTGTTCAACCGGTACTGTCCGTCGTAGCCGAACACATGCAGCTGCGGCGCTTCCAGCGGAACGGTCATGGAGGTCAATCGACCATCCAGATCGTAGGTGCGCTGGTGGGTCTCGCCATTGCCCCACACCCAGCCCGACACCGGCCCGAAGGGCTCGTATCGGACCTGGTCGAGCAGGATCGCCCCACCGGCAACTATGCGCTCGATGTTGCCGTTCGCATCGCGCCCGTAATCGACCACCTTGCCGGAGGGATAGGTAATCCGCTCAAGTCGGCCGCCCGCAGAGTACTCGTAGCGCACCGTGTAAGTGCGGCCCCGAATGACCTGATCCTTCTCACTCACCCGCCCGAAGCGATCGTAGCGCCACCGGTTGGTCGTCGTTCCGTCCGACAGCTCCGTGAGCCTACCCTTCCCGAACGGACCCGTGTCGTAGCTGTAAACGATATCCGGGGCACCCACCGAGCGCTGATGGGTCAAACGCCCCAGCGCGTCGTAGCTCATGCTCAGCGTGACCCCACGCGCATCCGTTTGGCTTGCGCGGTTCCCTGCGCTGTCGTAGGTGTACCGGGTCACTCCGGTATCGGGGGAATCCAGCTCGGTCAGGTCGCCCAATCCATCGTAGCGATAGCGTGTCGTGAGACCCTTGGGGTCGGTCACCTCGCGAAGTCGGTCCAGACCGTCATACCCGAACTCCGTCTCCGCACGGTCCGCGCCAGCCCCGTGGACATTGGAGATCTGCTTGATCAGGCGACCAAGCGGGTCATGATCCTGATCGCTGATCTGTCCATTTGCATCGGTGACCGTGTCAAGCTGACCGTCCACTCCGTAGGTGTTGGTGCTGAGCGCCGAGCCTGCGGCGTCACGCAGGTGCACCAAGCGGTTCAGCGTGTCGAACGAACGCGAGAGCCGGCGCTTGAGTTGACCTTCGGGATCCGAAACCGTCTCTCCGATGCGGTTGCCCGCGGCATCTAGGGTGTACTCGATGCGATTGCCCACGGTATCGGAGATCGCGGCAAGCCGATGGGCCTGGTCATATTCATAGGCGGTGAAGTCCCCATCCGGCTGGGTGACGCGCTGCACTAGTCCCGTCTGGTAGTAACTGATGGCGGTGATCGCATCATCATCGCTGCGGCTGTCGTCGGGGCCACGAACAATGCGTTGCTGCAGCCAACCGCGCGGGTGATAGCTCATTTCGCTGACCGTGCCATTGGCATCCATCACCGCCAGTGGGCGGCCGGCGCCGTCGTAGGCCAGGGTTTCGCTGCGGTGCCCTGACGCATTGGTCACTGCGCGCAGATCGCCCTTGCGATACAGACAGCTGGTAGGCGCGCTGGCGCAGCTCGGATGATCGACCGAGTAGTAGGCATACTGGGTGATATCCGCAACATCCGCGCGTGGGCCGTCGATTGATTTCAGCAGGCCGAGGAGCGGGCACTCCGCGGTGACCGTCTCGCAGTACGCATAACTCGTCGTTCGACTATCACTCGTCGCCACGTCTATCTGGCTACGTGCCGTCACCTGACCGCGGCCGTTGTAGCTCCAGGTCTCCTTCGCCACCAACACCGAGTTGTGATCACGCGTGCGCCGCTCAATCGGCTGATTGAACTGCGCATGCCAATCGGTTTCGATGGTGCGCTTCGTTGCCGGCTTGTTCGCCGATTCGATACGCCGCACTTCCAGACCGCGCTCGTTGTAGTCGTGGTCGGTTTGGGTGCCGGAAAAGTCGGTTGCGATGTCGAGGAACCCGGCAGTGTCGTACGACCGTAGCTTGGCTCCCTGAGAGCCGCAACTGGTGCAAGGCTGACTCGTTCCTGTAAGTCGCCACACTCCGCGTACCAAAGCGGCCTGCATGTCCTGAACCATTCCGCGCTCGTCGACAATACGGCTATGTCCCGGCGAGGGATAAGTGTAAGACTTTCTATTGACAACGCCTCCAAGAATTCCGGGCGCCGTGACGGATTGTGAAACACGACCGGATGAGTCATAAGCGTAGCTGGCATAGGTCACACCATGCTCGTCGACTACATGGGTTAGTGCATGCGGATATCTTTGGTCCTCGTAGCGATAGGTGCGCGCAGTACCGGCACTTCCATGTTCGACCCGCGTCAAGTTCTCCCTGTCGTCAAACTCAAAGCGGCGCCAGTCGCCATCCGGCAGTTCAGCACGCAAAAGCAGCCCTTCTGCCGAGTACTGAAAATGCATTGCACGATGCTGGCGGTCGCGGACTACCTGCAGAAAGCCTGCTGGTGAGTATTCAAGACTCAACTCGTCGCCATTGCGGTAGCTGACCTTGATCAGCTTGCCTGAGGCGTCGAAAATTTCCTCAGTTCCGTCGGCGGCACGGTAACGCCATCCTTCAATGTCGCCTCCGGCTGAAGTTACAATCTGAAGCTTGGCTGTGGCGCGACCCAGGTGGTGCACCGGCATTCCATTCGAATCGAAGATCTCAGGGGTGCCGCTGGGCCGCATAACGACGTATCGCTTAAATTCGCCATCCAGCACGTGCACGGACTTGTCAAAGTTAGTACGCCAGTTGCCCCCAAGCGAACTCGTCGCCGTTGCCCGCACCGCAGTTGTCGGCTGCCAACGCCCGTAACTGGAGTAGCTTCGCGACAGCGAGAGCCCGCCCGTTGCCGCGGCATAGTCGATGTCAGTGTGAAGCTTCTCGCCTAGCGCTGGCTCGGTAGGATTGTTAACAGGACACACGCCAGAAAGATCCCGACTACACAGCAGCTGGTTGCCCACTTGTACTTGAACGGTTCCTTGCGGACAGAGGTAACTGGTACGCCGCTGAGCCATGAGGTTGACTGTGAGTTGCGTCTGGCAGTCTGATGAGGTCCCGGTAAACACCAGTTTGCGCGGAGACGAGATCTCGGCGCCGCCCGAATCGTACTGAGGCGTCCAAGCAGACGATGTGCATTCGCCACTAAATCCCCATCCGCTATCGGATGAATCCTGGATCTTGCACGCGCCATGATGCAGCTCGGAGTACCGGCGTCCGACAAGCGGAATGCTACTGTCGTCAAGCGCAACAGGCGAACCTTCACATCTTAGATTGTAGCAATCATCGGTCGGAGTGCCGCCGCGGGCGCGACAAAGAGATTTGTTGATAGGGCACGAGTTGTCCCACGGGATAAAACACGGGCGTAGGGCGAAAGTGGGCTTCTGTTTCTCTCTAGCTACACACACCTCAAGCCCCCCTTCCTGAAAACACTTGGCATGCGTGCCAAAGGATGCGAGGCAGCAAATGGCCAGTAGAACTAGGCCGCGCAGGATCTTGGAGGACGCTTTCGAAAACCCAATGGCATGGCGATTGGAGCTACGGATGTTGATCATGGAAGAGTTACTCCGAATGAAGCCACGCCATTGGAGGCGTTTGCGTCTTTGATTCGACCTGGCGCTGTGACCGCTCCGCCGTAAACTCCTCCCGCGCCGTCAGCGCGAACGAACACTGTGTACAGGCCAGCGGCGACCGAGTTACTCGTCTTGAATACTCGGGTGACGGTGTAGCTCGCGCCTGGTGTCAACGGTGCTGTTCTATGGACAGGGGTACTGAGGACGAAGTCGTTGTTGCTGAGCACCGAATCCGTCGACAGGTATGCCATGTCGTACCACGACGTCGCCGCGGTCACGCTGCCGATGTTCGAAACCGTGTAAGTGATGGGGACCGAGAATGTTCTGTCAGCGTTGGCAGTCGTCGTGCCGATGCTGACGTTTGAGATGGCTAGGTCCGCATTCAGATCAATGGGCAAGGAGGCGCTATTGTTGGTTGGATTGGCATCGGCAATCCGCCCAGGAGACGTGTTTGATCCGCCGTACACGCTGCCCGCGCCGTCAGCGCGAACGAACACTGTGTACAGGCCAGCGGCGACCGAGTTAC
>CAYGMG010000029.1:0-3124 GCA_964350895.1 uncultured Lysobacter sp. | reverse complement strand
ACCACGACGTCGCCGCGGTCACGCTGCCGATGTTCGAAACCGTGTAAGTGATGGGAATGGAATACGTTCCGTCAGCGTTGGCACTCAAACTGCCATAAGAAACATCACTCAGCGAGAGGTCAGGCGCACCAACCTGTAGCGTCATCGAGCCTTGGCTGGCGCCCTCTGGCATGACCGCTACCGTGTAGCTTCCTGGAAGTGCCAAGTCGACTAGGGGAATTTTGAACCCGGTCAGTGTTGATCGTTGAGAGGCCAGCCTCGATCCATCGGGGGCCAGGAGCACTATGGTTACGTCGCCAATGGAGTTTTGCGTGACGGTCACTTCAGCTTGGGTGGCTTGGACCACTTCGAACGCAAACAGCGCGATCTTTCCTGCTGCGTTAATTTGCACAGGAACCGATTCGCCATGGGCAACAACTTTTGTTTGCGTCACGTCGGCTGGCAATCTTGGTGAGGGAGGCACGAAAAAATGCTGCGCACTAGTCGCACGCCCATGAGGCGTCGAAACCTGGACACGACCGCTCCCCGTCGAGGCCGGCAAGTTGATGACGAGTCGTGCGCTTGTGGCGGTCCTGACATTGGCTGTTCTGACGCCAGCTGTCACCTCATTTGCGCTCGGATCAGGCACGAAGTTGTGGCCTTCGAGAACTAGTTCTGAGCCAGCCAGGAGCACCTGGGGCTTAATGATCTCGATCAGCGGGGGCCCGAAATCGGACAAGACTTCGAAAGTCTGCACAGACTGCGCGCGTCCGCTCGGGGACTCAACAATGACTGGTGCCGATGTGGCTCCCGCAGGGACGAGTATCTGCAACTCACGGCGTGAACCCGATACGATCTGAGCCTGAACATTTCCGACGAATACGCGATTCTCCTCAGGGTTGGGGTCAAATCCTGTTCCCCTGACAAACACCGTAGCTGATGGCGGTGCCGCAAGGGGGGCAAAGCCTAGAACTTGCAGTTCGCCCGAAACCTCGATCTCGACGATATTCCCCGCGGCGTCGAAGCGATATTCGACGGTGCTCGTGCTGCTGGGGGAGGCGTGTGTTAGCGGCGCCAGCAGCAGCCATAGGGCCAAGGTTCGCCCAATGAACGCCGAAGGGCGCGGGCGCGCGCAGGGCTGCGGTCGGGTGTCGCTAATGGGGGTTCGCGTCATGGGGTGCTCGGAATGTGTCGGTTGCTAACGGGCGTTGGCTGGGGCGAGCGCGTGGAGGTGTCCGCCCACATTTGCGCAAGCGGCGGCACGGGTCGGTCGATGACGCGCTTCGGTGTTCGGTGTGGTGAGGGGGTATCAGCGCCGCTGCGAAACGCTCCAATGGCGCCGGCGGGCATGCGGTCGGCGAGATCCGGCGCAAGCGCGCGGCACAATAGGGTTGCGGGCGCAGGCTGTCAAGCGATCCTTTTAGCTAAGGTATTGGCAGCTGTGGCGGCAAGTTGAGCATAGGGGGACAATGGCGCCGGATTCAGCCGCTGTGCGTTGGTCGAAGCGCAACGAGCTTCGGCAACATCCGTTCGCACGAATTTAATCGCGTCGGCCTTCATAGTAATCCGCAACCGACAATGCACAGTTCCGGGCAATGCGCGCAGGATCTGAACGCTCACTCCTGGCCTTTTGCCGTCCACAGGGCCGGCGGATGGCCGCCCGCGCTGTCGCCAAAGTCTTGGTCTGTGCGGAACAGATCGCACGTCCGCAGGGGCGAGATGCGGTCAGGCCTCCGTTCGCTCCGCAATTTCCAGCGCATCATCAAGCTCGACGCCCAGGTAGCGGACCGTGCTCTCGATCTTGGTGTGACCGAGCAGCAGCTGGATCGCCCGAAGGTTGTGGGTTCTGCGGTAGATTAGCGTGGCCTTGGTCCTGCGAAGGCTATGCGTGGCGTAGCCGGCAGCATCCAGCCCCACAGCACGAACCCAGCCCTTCACGATCCGGCAGTAATGGCGCGCGCTGATGTGCGGCCGCGCCCTGATTCTGCTGGGGAACAGGTAGTCGTCCAGCGAGAGCCCCGCCTTCTCGATCCAAGCCTTGAGCGCAATCCTTGTACGTTCGGTGATCTCGAACTGCACAGGCGGCTGGGTCTTCTTCTGCCTGACGACCGCCCTGCGGCAGAGCTCGCCGCCATGGCTGATGTCACGAACACGGAGCGACACCAGGTCGCAGCCCCTGAGCTTCGAGTCGATGCCCAGGTCGAACAGCGCGATATCGCGGGTCTTCTTCGCCAGTTCCAGCTTCGATCTGATCGCGTAGATGTCACTCAGTCGAAACGGGGCTTTCTGGCCGGTCAGCTTTCCCTTCCTTGAAGGCCTCCGGGTCGGTTGATCGTTCATGATCGCCTCCCGATGAGGGTCCGGTTTGCCCCTGGCACCGGACGTTGCCCCTTCAAGAATGCTGCGCCCTTCAGGCAGAACAGAACCTAAATAGGTACACTCCATCCATGAGGTCCTCTCTGTCCGTGCGCTTCTACGCCTCGCCCACCGGCAACGAGCCGGTCAGGGAGTGGCTGCTCAGCCTGGATCGGGAGGCCCGACGGGCGATTGGTACGGACATCAAGACCGTGGAACTGGGCTGGCCACTTGGCATGCCCCTCGTCAGGAAGATGCAGTCCCAGCTCTGGGAGGTCCGGTGTCATCTGCCCGGGTCGATAGCCCGAGTGCTGTTCACCGTTGCAGGCAAGGACCTTGTCCTGTTGCACGGGTTCGTCAAAAAAGCGCAGAAAACACCTGCCGCGGATCTACAGGTCGCGGTCCGGAGATTGAAGGAGGTTCACGATGGGCGGTAAGTCGGCAGCTATTGGAACGAGCTTTGACGATTTCCTGCGGGATGAGGGTCTCGAGGAAGAGGTCAGCGCGGCCGCAATGAAGCGCGTCATCGCCTGGCAACTCTCTCAGGCGATGAAGGCGAAGGGACTGAGCAAACTTGCAATGGCGAAGCGGATGGGCACGAGTCGATCGCATCTGGACCGCATCCTTGATGCCACCGACCCTGGATTGACCCTGGAGACTCTCAGCAAGGCAGCGCAGGCCGTGGGCTATCAGGTTCGCATCGAGCTGACGGAATCAGGGCAGACGTAGTCGCGCTAGGGAGGGTCTGAACAAGTCCCTCAGTTTGTGGTCAGATATCGCCACCGAGGAT
>CAYGMG010000028.1:0-35489 GCA_964350895.1 uncultured Lysobacter sp. | reverse complement strand
GATCTGGGTGGTGCCGATGTCGGCGTGGCCGAGCAGTTCCTGGACGCCGCGCAGGTCGCCGGAGGATTCCAGCAGGTGGCTGGCGCAGGAGTGCCTGAGCAGATGCGGGTGGACGCGCTTCCACACGCCTTGCTCCTGTGCGCGCAGGCGCAGGCGCTGCTGCACTGCGCGCGGGGAGAGCGGCTTGCCCTGCCTGCCGGGGAAGATCGCGGCTTCGGCCGGGCCGCCACTGCTGGCACGCCAGCTGTGCAGCGCTTCACGCGCGGCGCTGCCGACCGGCACCACGCGCACCTTGCGCCCCTTGCCCAGCACGCGAACTTCGCCGGCGGCGAGGTCGACATCGATCCAGCGCAGGCCGCACAGCTCCGACAGTCGCAGCCCAGAGGAATAGAACAGCTCCAGGATGGCCCGGTCGCGCAGCGACAGCGGGTCATTGCCGTGCAACTCGACCAGCTGACTGGCCTCGTCGACGTCGAGTACCTGGGGCAGCCGGCGGCCCTGTTTGGGGGCCTTGAGGCCAAGCGCCGGGCTGGCGTTGAGCTGGCCCTGCTCGACCAGGAAGGCGAAGAACGATCGCCAGGCCGAGAGCCGACGCTGAATCGAACGTGGCGACAGGCCACCGCGATGTGCTGCTGCCAGGGCCTGGCGCAGCACGCCCGATGGCACGGACGGCCAGCTGCTGATGTCATGCGCCGTGAGCAGTGCGCACAGCGCATCCATCTCTCGGCGATAGGCAACCAGGGTATGCGGCGACAGGCGACGCTCTACCCCCAGCCGGGCAAGAAAGGCTTCGACTTCGCGCTGCAGCGGCGCCGGATCGGCCATCAGCCGGCCTGCGCGGCGCCCTCGAAGCGCGCCAGTGCGGCGTCCAGGCTGTCGGCCATCATGCGCAGGAACAAGGTGCCCATGCCGGGAAAGAAGCGGTTGGCATCATGGCTGCCGATGGCCATCAGGCCGCGTTGCGAGAGCGGCAGCAGGGCCACCGACTGCACCTCGGCGGCGCGCGCGTCGAAGAGCAGGTCGAGCTTGTCCTCATGGACCCGCCCGCAGAGCGGATCACCGGCCTCAAGGAAGTCGGCGAACGGTTCCAGCCGCGCATTGCCGCGGGCGATCACCCGCAGCCAGGGCGCGTCGTCCTCGATGCCTTCCGGGCGCTCGAAGAGCAGGATCTGCACCAGGTCGCCGCTGAAATCCTCGGCAAGATTGGCGGCCATCGCCTTCAACGTGTCGGCCGCGCTGTGCTGGCGCATCAGCAGCAGGGCCTGCTGGTGCACGCGCACCACCAATCGCTCGTTGTCCTGGGCGTTGCCGAACAGCTCCTGCAGGCGGCGGTTGAGCTCGCGGTTCTTGTCGCGCAGCACCTCAAGTTGATAGCTGGCGAGCGAAGTCGCCTGGCCACTATCGCGCGGCACCACCAGCCCCAGCGCAAGATCGGGGAACTGGCCGAGGAAACGCGGGTTCCGTCGCAGATAGCTGGCCACATCATGGGCCGAGGGACCGTCGTGGTCGATGTCGCTCATGCCTGGAACTCCCCTTCGAAAACGAATTCGGCTGGCCCGCGCATACGGATCGAGGCCTCGGGCCCCGGCCAGTGTATCTGCAGCCGGCCACCGGGAAGCTCGACCGCAACCCGGGCGGCAACACGCCCGGCGCGATGCAGTAAGGCCGCAGCGGCACAGGCGCCGCTGCCGCAGGCCAGGGTCTCGCCGACCCCGCGTTCAAAGACGCGCAGAACGATGTGCCCGGGATCGCGAACTTCGGCAAAGCCGACATTGCAGCTGTCGGTGAAGCGCGGATCGTCCTGCAGCGCCCGGCCGAGTTCGGCAACCGGCGCGTCAGCCGCGGAATCAACCTCGATCAGCGCGTGCGGGTTGCCCATCGAGACCAGAGCGAACGGCCAGTCGCGGCCGTTGTAGGAGATCACTCGCGGCGCCCCGGTTTCGCGGAAGCCAACCGCCGCTGCGGCAAAATCCGGCCGCCCCATGTCGATCTCGATGCCGTCATCGTGCAGCCAGGCCTTGATCGGCCCGCTGGGGCTGTCGGCGGGCACGCTGTCGCCATCGAACATCCCGGCGCGGCGCGCCCAGGCGACTACGCAGCGCGCGCCGTTGCCGCACTGCGCGGCCGCTGAGCCGTCCTGATTCCAGATGCCGTAAGCGAACGCAGCGCCGGCACTGCGAGCGCGCTCCACGGTAAGCAGCTGGTCGCAGCCGATCCCGCGATGGCGATCGCAGAGCCGGGCGATCAGGGCCGGGTCGAGCGGCTCGGACGCTTCACGCCGGTCGAGCACGACGAAGTCGTTGCCGGCGCCGTGCATCTTGGAAAAACGCAGCCGCACGCTGCTTGCTCAGCCGTCGCTGGACTGGGCAGGCTGGCCGGGGCGCACCAGGTCACCCTTGTTGCCGCAGCCGGAGAGCGCGGCGAACAGGACCGCGGCGATGCAGGAGATCAGGAACAGGCGGGAGACTCGGCGGAATGCGTTCATCCGCGAAGTATAGCGGCGCGGCTCAGACGCTCACGTCGATCGCGACGCTTGTCGCTGCCGGTGCCGCGGTTTCAGCGACTGCGGCATAGGCAGTGCGCGCTTCCGCAGCCACCGGCGGCGGCGCTGCGAGCACCTCGGCCGCAGATTCGGTCGCAGCGGGCTCGGGGATGCCCAGCGACTCCGCTGCCGCCTCGCGCGCCTCCTGGCCCGGATCGCTGTCGATGATGGCGTAGCGGTCGGCCGCCGCTGCGGCCGGGGAGAATGGGGTGAAGCTCAGCGAGGAGCCGGTGCCGAAACTGCCGACATACTGCACCGCCAGATTCAGCTGCGGGGTGGCTCCCACCGGCGCCACCCCGGCCATGGCCCGGGCCAGCGCGGAAATCTGCACGGTACCCGGCTCGCCGCCGGCAGCCGGCGAGGTGGAAATGCTGAATACCGGCAGCTCGGCGCTCCCGAAGGAGGCCGAGGCCAGTTGCACTACCACTTGGCTGGGAGGAATCTGCACGTGCTACATCCGCTGGCCGGTTTGCGGCCTGTCCGAAGTTATCGGCCGGCCCGCGCGCAACTTTAGGGCCGCAAGGGGCATTTTGCGTGCGCTGCATCACAGTTTGTCTGCGAAAGCGCGGGTTTTTCCCGTGCGGACCGGGGTTCGCTGCGCAGAAAGCGGGGCGATGGCAGGCGCTGGAGCCCCTGTGGGGCCCAACATGAGGCGTGTCTGCCCGATTGGCTGGGGACGGCCTTGGATTCGCAGTCGGCAGGCAGGGCCGGACAGGCCAGGGGCGATCCGGGAAACGCCGCGTACCGGCGTTTCCCGGCGGACCGCTACTGACCTGCCGCTGCGGCGTCGGCCTTGGGCATCAGCTGGTGGCGCAGGAAGCTGTAGGCCAGGGCCTGCATATGCGCCAGCTGCTGGTTGTCGGCTGCACCGCCGTGACCGCCCTCGATGTTCTCGTAGTAGTAGACCTCGTGCTCCTGCTCCTGCATCCGCGCCATCATCTTGCGTGCATGGCCGGGGTGGACGCGGTCATCGCGGGTCGAAGTGGTGAACAGCACGGCCGGGTACTTCGTGCCGGGATTGAGGTTGTGATACGGCGAGAAGGTCTTGATGAACTCCCATTCCTCGGGCTTGTCCGGATTGCCGTACTCGGCCATCCAGGAAGCGCCCGCCAGCAGCTTGTTGTAACGCTTCATATCAAGCAGGGGCACCTGGCAAACCGCCGCCGCGAACAGGCTCGGATACAGGGTGACCATGTTGCCGACCAGCAGGCCGCCGTTCGAGCCGCCCTGGATGCCGAGCCGCTCGCTGGAGGTCACCCCACGCTTGATCAGGTCCTCGGCAACCGCGGCGAAGTCCTCGTAGGCGCGCAGGCGGTTGGCCTTGAGCGCGGCCTGGTGCCAGCGCGGCCCGTACTCGCCGCCGCCGCGGATGTTGGCGACCACGTAGACGCCGCCGTAGTGCAGCCAGCCGCGGCCCGCCGAAGGCGCGTAATTCGGGGTCAGCGAGATCTCGAAGCCGCCGTAGCCGTAGAGCAGGGTCGGATGGCTGCCGTCCAGCTTGAGCCCCTTGCGCGCCACCATGAAGTAGGGAACCCGGGTGCCGTCCTTGCTGGTAGCGAAGTGCTGACCGATCTCGAAACCGGAGGCGTCGTAGAAAGCCGGCATATTCTTCAGCGGCGCGGGCGGAGCGCCGATCTCGCCGATCATCAGGGTGGTCGGGGTCAGGTAGTCGCTGACGGTCAGGAAGTAGGCATCGGACTCCTCGTCATCGATGCCGCCGGCGCTGACCGTACCGAAGGCCGGTGCGCCGGTCAGCGGCGCCCGCCGCCACTCGCCGTCGGCATGGGTCAGCACGTAGAGCCGGTTCTTGACGTCCTCGAGCACGTTGAGGATCAGATGGTTCTTGGTCGGACTGAAGCTGGCGAACGAGGTGGTCTCGCTCGGCGCGAAGAGCACGTCGAACTCGCGCTTGCCGGCCATGAAGTCGTCGAAGCGGCTGGCGATCAGCGAGCCGGCAGCGTGCTCCTTGCCGCCGACCTTCCAAGGCTCGCGCAATTCGAGGATCAGCCATTCCTTGTGCACCGACTTGTTGGCGCTGTTCGGGGCGTCGATCTTGCTGAGTGCACCATCGCTGCCGCGCAGGTACAGCTCGTCGTTGTAGAAGGCGATGGTGCGGCTGACGAAATCACGCTCGAAACCGCTGGTCAGATCGCGGTAGCCGGCGATGTACATGTCCTCGGCGGTGCCTTCATAGACCAGCTTGGCCTCGCCCAGCGGCGTGCCGCGCTTCCACTCCTTGACCATCCGCGGGTAGCCTGAGCTGGTCATGCTGCCATCGCCGAAGTCGGTGTAGACGTAGACCCGATCCTGGTCGATCCACTGCAGGCCGCCCTTGGCCTCGGGGCGGTAGAAGCCCCCTTCCACCCATTGTTTGGTGGTGAGGTCGAACTCGCGGGTCACGTTGGCGTCGGCACCACCACGCGAGAGGTTGACCAGGCAGCGGGTGTAGGCCGGCTTGAGGCAGTTGGCGCCCTGCCAAACCCAGTTTTCGCCCTCGGCCTTGTTCAGCGCGTCAATGTCCAGGATCACTTCCCAGTCCGGTGCGTCCTTGCGGTACTCGGCCAGGGTGGTGCGCCGCCAGATGCCGCGCTCGTGGTTCCGGTCCTTCCAGAAGTTGTAGTAGTACTCGCCCTGCTTGCCGACGTAGGGAATCTTGGCGTCGGAGTCGAGGATGGCCTTGAGGTCGGCTTCCAGGGTGGCAAAGGCGGCATGATCCTCGAGCACCTTGCCGGACTCGGCATTGCGCGCCCGGACCCAGTCCAGCGCGCGATCGCCGCCGACATCCTCCAGCCACAGGTAGGGGTCTTCCTGCATTGCTTCCTCCGCCATCACTGCCGGCGCCGCCAGCAGTGCGGCCACGCCCAGACTCAAGAATTTCATGTTCAAGCTGCTCTCCCTGTTGGGTTCGACATGTTTGGTTCGAACGTACCCGGCCGTGGCCTCACGTCCCGCGCGAAGTCTGCCCGAGCTTCCTGTTGCCGGCCGCCGCCGAAGGTCATGCCAGCGGCTCTTTGTCTACTATTTTCTCTTGAAGCGCAGTGAAAAGCCGGTTTCCGGAGGCACTTCGCCCTCCTCGCCGACGTGGGTCTTGACGTCGGCGACGGTGTAGATCGCCTCGGGGTCGAAGGCGGCGATCCTGACGATCAGCGCCGGCACCTTGCGCCGCTGCTCGACCACATAGATCACCTGCACCCGGCGCCCGGCCTTGCCTCGCCCCTCCAACTCGACCACCCGGTATCCGGCCTCGCGCAGCGCGCCGGCAAGGCCGGCATCGTCGCGATAGCTGATCGCCCGGACCAGCTCGCGGCCGACGCCAAGCCGGCGCTCCAGCGAGATCCCCAGGTAGTTGCCGCCGGCAAAGCCCGCCGCATAGGCGACCGCCAGCCAGGGCTGGGCATCCAGATGCAGCAGCACCTGACGCACCGCCAGCACCCAGATCAGCGCCTCGACAAAGCCGATCAGCGCCGCGATCCAGCGGTAGCCGCGAAACCCGATAATGATCCGCACCGTGCCCAGGGAGACGTCGGCGACGCGGGCAAGGAAGATGGCCGGCGCAAGCAGCCAGGGAATCAGGTCGACAGGGATCATGGCCGGGGAGTGTACGCGGGCCCGGGGCGGCTGGCCTGTGGCAAGCGGCGCAGCGGCCGGCGTGTCGATTGCGCAAGCCGACAGCTTGCGGTGTCCCGCTCGGCCTGCTCGCAGCCGACAGAAATCAGCGCGGACCGAGGCTGCGCCGCAGACACAGCGCGGCCAGTCCGTCGTCGTAGTAGCCCTCGCGGCGATGGCTGTCGACGAAGCCGTGCCGCCGGTACAGGGCCTGCGCGGCGGCGTTGTCCTCGCGCACTTCGAGGGTGATCGCCGGCGCGCCCGCGGCCCTGGCCTGGTCGACGGCGTCCTCAAGCAGCAGCGCGCCAAGGCCCTGGCCGCGGCGGGCCGGGTCGACGACCATCGAGTACAGCCGCCAGGCCGGTCGCCGGGCGTGCCGCAGCAGCAGGCTGTAGCCGCTGATCTGCCCCTGCAAGGCCAACACGCGCAGCACGGCGTTCGCCGAAGCCAGGTGATGGCGCAGCTGCCGCGGCGAGAGCCGGTCGCCCGGGAACAGCGCTTCCAGCGCGCAAAGCCCGGGCAGATCGGCCGGCTTGCCGGCGCGAGGCACAGCCCTGGCGCGCTGAACGCCCGGCTTGGTCGACGGGTGCGCCGGGCCCGGGATTGCTTCAGACTTTGCCGACCTTCCCCGCACCTGAGCCATGAGCCGCCTAGTCATCGTCGTCGAAAAACTGTCCGACTGGGGTTCCTACTATCCCTCGGAAAACGTCGTCTCCGCCATCGACTATCTCAAGCAGGCAGTCGGTGCGGACGAGGAGCGGGTGCAGGTGATCAATCTGTGCCGCAGCTTCAAATACCTGGGCCTTGGCTACTACGTTTCGCTGCTGGCCGAGGCCCGCGGACACAAGGTGATCCCCTCGGTGCGCACGATCAACGATCTGCGCCGGCGCTCGTTGTACGGCATCGACATCGAGGACCTCAACCAGAAACTGGCCAGGTTCCTGCCCGAGGACAGCCGCGACACCACCGACTTCAGCCTGCTGGTCTACTTCGGCCAGACCAGCTACGCGCCGCTGCAGGACCTGGCGCGTCAGGTGTTCGAAGCCTTCCCCTGCCCGATCATGAAGATCGAGTTCGAGCGGCAGAAGTTCTGGCAGATCGCCTCGATCAAGCCTGCCGGCCTGCACACCCTGTCCGACCAGCAGGAAGACGCCTTCGCCGCGGCGCTCGACGCCTTCAGCAAGAAGCTCTGGCGCAAGCCGCGGGCACGGCGCAAGTTCCGCTACGACCTGGCCATGCTGCACGACCCGGCCGAGGCGATGCCGCCGTCGAACAAGAAGGCGCTCAAGCAGTTCATCGAGGCCGGCAAGGAGCTGGGCATCGAGGTCGACCCGATCGGCCGCAATGACTTCGCCCGGCTGGCCGAGTACGACGGCCTGTTCATTCGCGAGACCACCTCGCTGGACGACCACACCTATCGTTTCGCCCACCGCGCCGAGCGCGAGGACATGGTGGTGATCGACGACCCGGTGTCGATCCTGCGCTGCACCAACAAGATCTACCTCAACGACCTGCTCAAGTCGCGCAAGCTGCCGGTGCCGCGCACCGAGACCCTGATCCGCGACGACCTCAAGCGCCTCGACCAGCTGCCCGAGCTGCTCGGCTTTCCGATCGTGCTGAAAATTCCCGACGGCAGCTTCTCGCGCGGGATCACCAAGGCCGAGACGCTGGCCGAGCTCAAAGCCGGGGCCGAGCAGCTGTTCCAGCACACCGCCCTGCTGCTCGCCCAGGAGTACATGTACACCGAGTTCGACTGGCGCATCGGCGTGCTCAACAACCAGCCGCTGTTCGCCTGCCAGTACTTCATGTCGCGCGGCCACTGGCAGATCTACAACCACGGCGCCAGCGGCGCGGCCAAGAGCGGCGAGTTCCGCACCCTGCCGATCCGCGAGGCGCCGCCCGAAGTGGTCAAGCTGGCCCTGCGCGCCACCGCGCCGATCGGCGACGGACTGTACGGCGTCGACATCAAATCGGCGGACAAGCGTCTGGCGATCATCGAGGTCAATGACAATCCGAACATCGATGCCGGGATCGAGGACGCCTACCTGGGCGAGGACCTGTACCGCCGGGTGATGGAGGAGTTTCTGCGCCGGCTGGAACGCAAGCGGCTCGGCATCCCGCGCTGATTGCTTGCAAGCTGCCCGAACCCCGGGCTTCCCCCGAATGCATCGCGGCCCGCAAGTGCTGCACAATGCCTGCGGAGGCCGGTCCATCGCGGAACCGGCGCTGCAACTGCGGGGACACGCTGGATGCTTAAAATCGGTCGCGGGGCGAACTACCTGCTCCTCTTGCTTTGGGCTCTTCTTCTGTCCGGCTGCGGAGGCGCGGGCACCGATGCCGACGGCAACCCGCTGCCGACCACCACCACCCGCACCCTGCAACTCGGCCTGTCCCTGCTCGACGGCGACGGCAATCCGCTGAGCCGCATTCCGGCCGGTGCCCAGGGGCGCATCGAAGTCACCGCCAACCTGCGCACCGTGGTCAGCCAGGATGGGCGGATCACCAGCGACAGCAGCGCGCCGGCCGGCAACCTGATCGTCACCCTGAGCGCGAGCGGCGCCAGCATCACGCCGAGCAATGGCGACGTGCTGACCGACAGTCAGGGCCGCGCCAGCGCCACCCTGACCGCCGGCAGCAGCACCGGCGCCAGCGTGCTCCAGGCCCGCGCCAGCCTGTCCGGCACCCCTGACGGCAGCGCCAGCCTCAACTTCGAGATCGTCCCCGGCGCGCAGCCGCAGATCAGCCTGCGCGTGCTTGACAGCGAGGGGCGCGAAACCAGCACCCTGCGCGCCGGCGAGGTGGTCGATCTGCGCGCCGCGCTGGAGCAGGTCACCCGCTCCGCCGACGGCGCCAGCATCATCACAAGGCAGCCCCTGCCGGGCCTGACCGTGGTCTTCACCACCGACGGCGGCCAGTTCGAGCCGGCCAGCGGCCGCGTGCTCAGCGATGCCGCCGGACAGGCCGTGGCCCGGCTTCGCGCCGGCACCAATGCCGGGGCATTCAACGTGTCGGCCAGCGTGCAGCTCAGCGAAGACAGTTCGGTCAGCGCGTTGCGCAGCCTGCAGATCCGCCTGCCGCAGCTGGTCCTTGGCAGCGGCAGCCCGTTCGTGGCCGGACGCCTGGGCCTGTCGCAATCGAGCATTCCGGTCGGCAGCACGCTGACCCTCAGCGGCGAGCTGCGCGACGAGAACGGGGTGGTCTTCACCGCACCGGTCGACGTCTTCCTCAGCAGTCGCTGCGCCGCGCTTGGCAGCGCCACCCTGGTGGCCTCGGTGCGCGCGCTGAATGGCCGCTTCAATGCGCCGTACACGCCGCTTTCCGGCTGCGTCGGCGAGGACCTGATCGAGGCTGACGCGCGACTCCCCGGCCAGCAGCTGGGCGCAGCGGCCAGCGCCACCTTGACCGTGCAGCAGGCGATCGCCGGCGGACTCGGCTACGTCGATGCCAGCGCCGTGCAGCTGGCGCTGCGCGGACGCGGCGGCAGCGGCCGCCCTGAAAGCGCCGTGCTGCGCTTTCGTGCGACCAGCGCGAGCGGCGTCGGCGTGGCCGGCGCCCGAGTGCGCTTCAGCCTGAGCAACGCTGCCGGCGGGGTCAGCCTGACCCCCGCAGAAGCGATCAGCGACAGCGACGGTCTGGTTTCGGTCACCGTCACCACCGGTACCCGGGCGCTTAGCCTGCGCGTGCTGGCCAACCTGGACAACGGAGTCACCGCGCAGTCCGAGGCGCTGAGCATTTCTTCGGGCACGCCGGACCAGGACTCGATCTCGCTTGCGGTCAGCACCTTCAACATCGAGGGCTTCAACATCGATGGCGTGGACACCACGCTGACCCTGCGCGCTGCCGACTTCTTCAACAACCCGGTCGCTGACGGCACGCGCGCCACGCTGACCACCGAGGGCGCTGCGATCGACCCGGTCTGCGTACTCAGCGGCGGCGTCTGCGCGGTTAGCCTGCGCTCGCAGAATCCCCGGCCGGCCGATGGACGGGCCAGCGTGCTGATCACCCTGCCCGGCGACGAGAGCTTTACCGACTTGAACGGCAACGGCCAGTACGACGCCGGCGAGCCGTTCCAGGACCTGGGCGAGGCCTTCCGCGACGACAACGAGGACGACCGCTACCAGCTCGGCGAGCCCTTCCTTGACCGCAACGGCAATGGCCTGCGCGATGCCGGCAACGGGATCTATGACGGCATCCTGTGCAACAGCGCCGGCTGCCGGCAGAACTCCGAGGTCGACGTCCGCGCCGAGACGGTGATCGTGCTCGCCACCAGCGCCGCGAACATCGACCTGTCGCCCTCCTCGCTGAGCCTTGACGAGCTGTCGCCGCGCAGCCTGCAGATCAACATCTCCGACCTCAACGGCAACCTGCCGCCCGCCGGCAGCACGGTCGAGATCAGCAGCAGCAATGGCGAGCTGCTGGGCGAGGCCAACTTCACCGTCGGCAACTCCAACGCCCGCGGCCCGCTGCGCCTGCAGACACTGATCGTCGGTGACGGCGAACCCTCCAGCGGCATCCTCACGGTCACCGTGACCTCGCCCTCCGGGGTGATCAGCCGGCGGCAGATCTCGGTTACCGATGTGCGCGCCTGCGATGCCCTGCCGGCACCGCTGCCGCCGGGCTGCGAAGGCGGCGACGCGGCGATCGGCGAGATCACCGCCAGCCCATCGCAGTTCACCGTGCAGGCCAACGATATCGATCGCATCGCGGTGGTCAATGTCGGCGTGTTTGCCGGTACCGGCAGCGCCCGGAGACCGTTCTCCGGCGTCGTCCCGGCGGTGCTCTGCACGCCGTCCGGCACCACCAGCGACTTCCTGATCACTCCGCCGGTCCAGATCAGTGCGACCGACGCCAACGGGATCAGCAGCCTTCGCTTCGAGATCGACGCCGGGCCGCTGCCGGTCGGCACGGTGACCTGCACCATCCGCGCCGGCGACCAGTCGGTCGATGTGCTGTTCGACGCCGCCGCCCTGCAGGTGGTCCGTGTCGATGCGATCCCGAACAGCTTCACGGTCACCGCCGACCAGCAATCAGCGGCCTTCAACGTCCAGGTCGGCGTGTTCGCCCAGGGCGCCGGCACCACCCTGATCCCGGTGCAGAACCTGCGCCCGGTGGTCGGCGCCTGCGACCCCGGCAGCTCGAGTGGCTTCTTCATCGTGCCACCGGCCGATATCGCGCCGACCAGCAGTCAGGGCGTCACGACCCTGGCCTTCGTGCTGAACAGCGGCACGACGGTGAGCGGGACCTGGACCTGCCCGGTGTCGGCCGACGGTGTCGGCCCGATCACCATCAGTTTCAGCGCACCGTGAGCGCGCTCTACCTCGAGCACTACGGGCTGAACGAGACACCTTTCTCGATCACTCCGAATCCGCATTTTTTCTACGCCGGCAGCGGCCGCGGCTCGCTGCTCCAGGCGCTGCGCTATGCGGTGCAGTCCGAGGAGGGCATCGTCACCGTGATCGGCGAGGTCGGCTCGGGCAAGACCATGCTCTGCCGGATGCTGCTGGAGGATCTGCCCGAGGGCATCGACGCGATCTATCTGGCCAACCCGTCCTTCTCGCGCAACGAAATCCTCGACGCCATCGCGCATGACCTCGGGGTCGATCCCAGCACGGCGCCGAGCCGGGTCGACGCACTCAACGGCGAGCTGATCCGCCGCTTTGCGGCAGGTCGCCGGGTGGTCCTGCTCATCGACGAAGCGCACGCCATGCCGCGCGACTCGCTGGAAGAGGTGCGCCTGCTGTCCAACCTCGAAACCAGCACGCAGAAGCTGCTCAATATCGTCCTCTTCGGCCAGCCGGAACTTAACGAGCTGCTGGCCCAGCGGGACCTGCGCCAGCTGCGGGAACGGGTGGTCCAGCGCTTCGAGCTGGGGCCGCTTCCGCGTGGCGAGCTGCGCGACTACCTGGGCTTCCGCATGCAGACCGCGGGTTTCCGCGGCGCCCTGCCGTTCAGCGACGCCGCGGTGGCGCTGATCGCCCGCGCCGCCGGCGGAATCACCCGGCGCATCCATATCCTGGCCGACAAGGCTCTGCTCTCGGCCTTCGCCCGCAACGTGCAGCGCGCGGAAGCCGAGGACGTGCGCCGCGCATGTCGCGATGCCGGCCTGGTCCTGCCCTCCAGCTGGCGTCCAGGCTGGCGCGCCGCCGGAATTGCCGCCGCCGTGTTGGCAGCGTTCGCGATTGGCCAGCTGACCGCCGGCCGCGGCTCCCCCGCTCCACCCGAGCAGGCCGCATCGAGCGTCTCCGTGCCGCCCGCCGCGGCCGCAGCCCCGGCCACGCCCGACCGCAACAGCGAAGCCAACAGCGCGACGCAGGCTGAGCCGGTGCCGGCAGCAGCGCCGGTCGGCGCGCCGACCACGCCGGTTGCCACCCATCCCGCCGCACCAGCGCCCGCGCCCGCTTCCGTCACCGACGGTGACCTGCTGCAGCAGTCCGCCGAGCGCCTTGGCCGCTGGCTGGGCAGCGATGGCAATGCCTACACGCTGCAGATCGCGACCCTCTCCGGGCGCGACCGCAGCGGCCTGATGCGCCAGCTGCAGACGCTGTCCGGAGAACTGGGTGCCACGCCGACCATGGCCGCGCTGCGTGGCAACGAAGGCGCTCTGAGCCTGGTCGTCTACGCTGGCGACTATGCCGACGCCGGCGCTGCGCTCGCCTCGACGGCACAGCTCAGCCCTGCTGTGCGCAACAATCTGCCTATCGTGCGTTCGCGCACGACCCTGCGAAGCGGAGACTGATCCGGTGAACCTGATGCCCCGACCGCGACTCACCCTGCTCGCCGCCCTGCTGGTTGCCGGCTGCGCCCATCAACCGCCCAAGGTTTCCGACGCCCACCTGCAGGGGCCGCAGCCGATGCCGCCCAGCGCGGACATCCCGCAGCCGGTGCAGCGCAGCGCCCAGCTGCCGCCGCCGCGCGCCCTGCCACCACTGGAAACCTACAACGTGGTGGTCAGCGGGGTGCCGGCGCAAGAGCTGCTGTTCGCGCTGGCCCGCGACGCCCGGCTGAATGTCGACGTGCATCCCTCGATCCAGGGCACGGTCAGCCTGAACGCGCTCGACCAGACCCTGCCGCAGATCCTCGAACGGGTGGCCCGCCAGGTCGACATGCGCTACGAGCTGAGCGAGGGCAACCTGACGGTGATGCCCGACTCGCCGTATCTGCAGATGTACAAGATCGACTACCTCAACATGTCGCGCGAGGCGGTCTCGAAGGTCTCTATTGCCACCCAGGTCGCTGCCCCCGGCGGTACCGGCAGCGCCCAGAGCGACCTTGGCAACAACTCGTCAACCGAGCTGTCCAACACCACCAACAACCGCTTCTGGGACAGCCTGATCAGGGCCCTGCAGGACCTGCTGCGGGAGACCGACAAGCTGATCCCCGAGGAAGCGCCGCAGGCAGCAGTGGCCGAGGGGGAAACCGCGCCTGCCGCCCAGCCGGTGCGCTTCCGCGAGGCTGCCTCGGTGATTGCCCACGTCGAGACCGGCATGGTCGGTGTGCGCGCCACCTCGCGCCAGCACCAGCGGGTCCGCGAGTTCATCGATGGCCTGGTCGACAACGCCCAGCGCCAGGTGCTGATCGAGGCCACCGTGGTCGAGGTCGAGCTCAACGATGGCTACCAGCAGGGTATCGACTGGAATCTGCTGCGCCAGAGCAACTCGCGCTTCCGCCTCAGCCAGGGGCCCAGTGGCGGCACTACCCTGCCCGGCGGCACTCCGGTCGAAGCGGATATCCCGGCGCTCGGCGTGCTCGAGCACCTCGGCTCGATCGGCAGCGTCGACGTCGCCTTGTCGATCCGCCTGCTCGAACACTTCGGCCGCACCCGCGTGCTGTCGAGCCCGAAGATCAGCGTACTCAACAATCAGACCGCCCTGATCAAGGTGGTCGACAACCTGGTCTATTTCACCCTGACCATCGACTCGACGCCGGCCACCGACATCGCGCCGCCGCAGATCACCGTGCAGTCGACGCCGAACACCGTGCCGGTCGGCTTCCTGATGAACGTGACGCCGCAGGTCGGCGACGATGACCAGGTGACCCTCAACCTGCGTCCGACCATCTCCCGGCTGACCCGCTATGTCGAGGATCCGGGCGTGGCCCTGACCCTGGCCCTGGCCCGGCAGAGCTCGAGCAGCATTCCGGCGATCTCCAGCCTGGTGCCGGAAATCCAGACCCGCGAGATGGAGTCGATCATCAAGGTCCGCGACGGCGCCACCGCGGTGCTCGGCGGGCTGATGCGCGACCAGAGCGAGCGCAACAGCGATGCCGTGCCCGGCGCCAGCCGCCTGCCTGTGATCGGCGAGCTGTTCAAGTACCGCAACGATCGCAAGAGCAAGAGCGAGCTGGTGATCTTCCTGCGCCCGACGATCCTGCGCGATCCGAGCCTGCAGGGTGATTTCCGCGGCTTTGCCGACCGCCTGCCGCAGGGTGATTTTTTCGAGCGCGGGGCCGAAGCCGACGATGACCGGTCGATGCAGCCATGAGCCTGCTGATCGAGGCACTCAAGCAGGCCGAGGCGCGCAAGGGCCCCAAGGCGGGCAAGCCGGCCGAGGGCGCTGCGGCAGGCGAGCAGGGCAAGCCGGAAGCCGGGCAGCCGGCCAGCAAACAAACCGAGGAGGCTTCGGCCGCACCAGCCAAGGAAGCGACCCCGGCGGGCAATGCCGGCGGCGGACTTGAGCTGAGCCTGGCGCCGCAGGAGGAACCCACACCGGCTGCGGCGGCGCCTGGGCCTGCAGGCCATGCCGACTCTGGCTCCGGTCCGGAGACCGCCAGCCCTGCCACGCCCGAGCCGCGCGAGGCATCCGCAGCCGCCGAGCAGACAGCGGCGCCAGCGAGCGCAGCGCAGGCTTCTGCGCCAGACGCGCCAAGCACGAACGTGGCAGCGCCCCGCGCTGAGCCCGCAGGCGTCGGACAGCCAGCTGCCGATCCCGCGGCCGCCGCAACAGGTGCCGGCAAGGCAGCGCCTGCGTCGCGCGCCGCGCCGCCGTCGACGGGCAAGGCCGCGCCTGCGCCTGCGCCGGTCAGCCGCGATCCTGCCGCCGCCGCGGCAGGCCGTCTGCAGACCGGCAGCGACGCCTCCCGCCGCGCCGCCCGCGAAGTGCTGGCAGCAGCGCAGCAGCGCACCCACCCCGGACGCACCCGGCAGCGCGTGCTGCTCGGCGTCGTTCTGTTGCTCGCCGCGCTGATGAGCGTGGGCGGCTGGTGGCTGACCCGGCCGGGTAGCTCACTCGGCACGGCGCCGATTGCCGTGGCACCGGTCTCCGATGAGGTACTGGCCGAAGCCCAGATGGCCAGCGCCGTGGAATCCGTGGCCGAAGCGCCCGCCTTGCTTCAGCCGAGCAGCCCGGCGGTCGAGCCAGCAAGCATGCCGCCAGCAAGCGCCGCGCCCGACGCCCAGCTTGCCGCCGCCAGCGCGGCGCTGCCGTCCGCCGCGTCTGCAGCGCCAGCGCCGGACGCCCCCGTCGCCGCGCCCAGCAGCCTGCCGAGCGCCAGCAGCGCAAGCATCCGCGAAGCACCGGCGCCGCGCGTCGGACCGGCACCCACCCTGGTCATCGAGCGCGCAAGGCAGGCCCAGCAGCCGCTGCTCGAAGGCTATGCGGCACTCAATCGCGGCGAGCTGGACACCGCGCGCCGCCTGTATCAGCTCGCCCTCCAGGGCCATCCGCGGCATCCCGACGCCCTGCTAGGGCTGGCGGTGATCGCCGAGCGCGAAGGCGATCTGGCCACGGCGGCGCGCCGCTACCGCGAGGTGCTCAAGGTCGACCCGCGCAATCCGACCGCGCTGTCCGCCCTGCTCGGCAGCGGCCAGGGCAGCGCCGGCGTGCGCAGCGAGAGCCAGCTGCGCGAGGCACTGGCGGCGCAGCCGCGCTCGGCGGCCCTGCACTTCGCGCTGGGCAATGTGCTCGCCGCAAGCCAGCGCTGGGACGAGGCGCAGCAATCCTATTTCGAGGCCGCGGTGCTGGCCCCGGACGATCCCGACGTGATCTTCAACCTTGGCGTCGCGCTGGACCGCCTGCACAAGCCGCGGCTGGCGCTTGACCACTACCTGCGCGCCGAGGAGCTGCGCCGCTCGCGGCCGGCGGCCTTCGATCCGCGGGCACTGGCCCGGCGCATCACCACCCTGTCGCAGCAGCTGCCGGCGGTGGAGGGCTCGCCGCGATGAGCGCCCAGCCTGCCAAGCGCCGGCTGGGTGACGAACTCCTCCATCAGGGGCTGATCACCTCCGACCAGCTGAAGATCGCCCTGTTCGAGCAGAACCGGCTGAAGAAGCCCCTCGGCGAGGTGCTGGTCACCCTCGGCTTCCTGACCGAGAACACCCTGCGCGAGGCGCTGTCCGAGAACCTCGGCTTCGAGTCGATCTCGCTGTCGGACATCTTCGTCGACCGCGAGGCCCTGCTCCTGGTGCCCAAGGAAGTGGCCCGCCGGCACACCCTGTTTCCGGTCAGCCTCGACCGCGAGACGCGCCGGCTGACCCTGGCCATCTCGGACACCAACAACATCATCGCCATGGACCAGACGCGGGCGCTGCTTGGCGACCGCGCCGAGCTGCATTGGCGGCTGGCCTCCAGCGGCGAAATCCTGCGCGCGATCGAGCAGTACTACGGCCATGAGCTGTCGATCGACGGCATCCTCAACGAGATCGAGACCGGCGAGATCGACTTCACCTCGCTGTCCGCCTCGGACGCCTCCGAGTACAGCCACCCGGTGGTGCGCCTGGTTGACGCCCTGCTCGCCGACGCCGCCCTGCTCGGCGCCTCGGATCTGCACTTCGAGCCTGAGCCGTCCTTCCTGCGCATCCGCTACCGGGTCGACGGCGTGCTGCGCCAGGTGCGCGCCCTGCACTCGCGCTACTGGGCGGCGATGCTGGTGCGGCTGAAGATCCTTGCCGGGATGAACATCGCCGAGAACCGCGCGCCGCAGGACGGGCGCATCTCGCTGGTGCTGGCCGGCCGCGAGTTCGACTTCCGCGCCGCGGTGCAGCCGACCATCCACGGCGAGAACTACGTGGTCCGCATCCTCGACCGCAAGAAGGGCATCGTGCCGGTCGATTCGCTCGGCCTGCGCGACGACCAGCTGACCCTGCTCAAGCTGATGCTCTCGCGCCCGGAGGGCATCCTGCTGGTCACCGGGCCGACCGGCTCGGGCAAGACCACCACGCTGTATTCCATCCTCAATTACCGCAACTCCGAGCAGGTCAACATCATGACCCTGGAGGATCCGGTCGAGTACTCGATCCCGATGATCCGCCAGACCGCGGTGTCGGAGGCGGCCAAGCTTGGCTTTGCCGACGGCATCCGCTCGATGATGCGCCAGGACCCGGACATCATCCTGGTCGGCGAGGTGCGCGACCAGGACACCGCCGAGATGGCCTTCCGCGCGGCGATGACCGGGCACCAGGTGTTCACCACCCTGCATACCAACTCCGCGGTGCGCTCCATCCCGCGCCTGCTGGATCTCAATGTTCAGCCGGAGGTGATCGCCGGCAACGTGATCGGCATCGTCGCCCAGCGCCTGCTGCGCAAGCTCTGCGCCCACTGCCGCCAGGAGTACGCCCCGGAATCGGTCGAGCGCGCCCTGCTCGGGGTCGACGAGGACGAGCCGCTCACCCTGTACCGCGCGGTCGGCTGCGAGCACTGCAATTTCCTTGGCTACAAGGGCCGTGTGGCGATCATCGAGACGCTCAAGTTCGACACCGGGCTGGATGAGCTGATCGCCCGCCGCGCCACCCAGCGCGAGCTGACCGAGTACGCGGTCTCGCAGGGCTTCGTGCCGATCGCCGAGGACGGCCTGCGCCGGGTCCGCGACGGGGTCACCACGATCGACGAGGTGGCCCGCGTCATCGACCTCACCGGCATGATCCCCGGATGAGCCAGTTCAAGTACCGGGCAGTCGGCGAGGACGGCAAGGTGGTGTCCGGCCAGGCCGATGCCTTGAACCTGCCAGAGCTGGAATCACGGCTCGGCCGCATCGGCCTGTCGCTGATCCGCGCCGACGCCCTGCGCGGTGACCACGCCAGCCTGCTGCGCCGACGCCGGGTGACCTCGCGCGAGCTGATCAACTTCTTCTTCCACATGGAGTCCCTGCTGCGCGCCGGCGTGCCGATGCTCGAGGCCCTTGCCGACCTGCGCGACTCCGCCGAAACCCTGGCCATGCGCGAGCTGGCCGGCGGCCTGCGCGACCGCATCGAGACCGGCTCGCCGCTGTCGACGGCGATGGAGGCCTATCCGCAGACTTTTCCCAAGCTGCTGATCGGCCTGGTCCGCGCCGGCGAGATGGCCGGCAAGCTGCCCGAGGTGCTCTCCGAGATCACCACCAGCCTGAAATGGCAGGACGAGGTCACCGCGCAGCTGAAGAAGGCGATCACCTACCCCGGCTTCGTCGCCGTGGTGATCACCGGCGTGGTGTTCTTCCTGATGACCTACCTGGTGCCCCAGCTGGTTGCCTTCATCCAGAACATGGGCCAGGAACTGCCCATCCACACCCGCGCCCTGATCGCCACCTCGGACTTCATCCTCGCCTGGTGGTGGGCGATCCTGGCCACCCCGGTGGTGGTCTTCCTGGTGGTCCGCTACCTGGCCGGACGCTACCGCTCGGTGCGCCTGTGGATCGACCGCCACTGGCTGCGCCTGCCGGTGATCGGCGAAGTGATCCAGAAGATCCTGCTGGCCCGCTTTGCCAACACCTTCGGCCTGATGTACTCCTCGGGCTTCACCATCATCGAGGGCCTGGTCAACTGCGAGGAAGCCGCCGGCAACCTGGAGGTTGGCGACGGCATCCGCCTGGTCCGCAACCTGATCACCCAGGGCGTGCCGGTGTCCGAGGCCTTCGCCACCGTGGGCCTGTTCCCGCCGCTGGTGCTGCGCATGATCAAGGTCGGCGAACAGACCGGCGAGCTGGACAACGCGCTGCGCAACGTGAGCTATTTCTACTCGCGCGACATCAAGGAGTCGGTGGACCGGCTGCAGACCATGATCGAGCCGGCGATGACCGTGGTGATGGGCCTGATCCTCGGCTGGATCATGCTCTCCGTGCTCGGCCCGATCTACGACACCATTTCCAAGATCAAGACCTGATGAGCCAGGGACTGCTCTACCTCAGCGCGGATGGCGAACGCCTGTTCAAGGTCCACGGCACGCGGCTTGAGCCGATCGATGACGACGCCGCCCTGCAGTCCTTGAGCGTGGTGGTCGACTTCGTCGAGGAGTCCCTGGTCCGCGCCAGCCTGCCGAAGATGTTCGGCCGCGACATGCAGTCCCTGGTCCGCCGCCGGCTGGAACAGGAGTTCCGCGAGACGCCCTACCGCGGCAGCGCCAAGCTGGGCCCGAGCCGCGGCAATGAGAAGCAGGTCGACTACCTGTTCACCGGCCTGCCGATCTCCAAGCGCCTTGACGAGCGACTACGCCCCCTGGTGGAACGTGGTGTTGCGATTCGCGGGGTGTACAGCGTGACCATGCTCGCCGCGCACTGGTCGCGCCGGGCCAAGGCCGGCGACGCGCTGCGCCTGATCGTCCTGCCGACCCCCGCCGGGGTGCGCTTCATCCTGCTCGACCGCGGACAGGCGGTGCTGTCGCGGCTGACCGCAGTCCAGGCCGACGAGCTGGTTCGCAGTGGATCGGCGCTCGCCGAGGAGCTGGAGCGCACCGTTCAGTATTTCTACAACGCCCGCCTGGTCGATCGCGGACAGCGCATCCAGATGTGGATCTGGGGCAGTGAGCCGGCCTGCGTCGAGCTTGGCGAGCGCGACCTGCCCGGCGTGCTCGCAGCGCAGGGCCCGAGCGACAAGCGGCTCGGCGATCCGACCCGGGAAGGGGCGCTGGCCCTGTTCCGCCTGGCCGCGCTGCAGCCTCCCGCAGAGCAGCTCGCGCCGGCACCGATCCGCCGCTTCCATGCCCTGGCCCAGCTGCGCCGGGTAGTGCTGGCCAGCGGTGCCCTGCTCGGCCTGGCACTGGCCGGATTTGCCGCCTACAGCTGGCAGGAGTCGCTGCAGCTGAGCCGCCAGCACGCCGCGCTGCGACAGATGATTGCCGCCGTCGAGGCCGATAACGCCCTGCTCCGCGAGCGCACCGAGGCCATCGAGGTCGATGCCAACACGGTGCAGGAAACCATCCGCAGCTACGAGACCTACCTCGGCAGCCTGCCCGGCATGCGCGCGGCGATGGTCGCTGCCAGCCGCGCCTTCGATGCAGCGCCCAGCTACCGGCTGGACAACCTGCGCTGGGACATCCTCGATGCGCCGCAGCCCGATCCGTTCGGCGCCCCGCCCGCCGAATCGCTGCCGGGACGCTGCCCGGCGAGCTGGACGCCTGACCCGCTCACCGGTGATGTCCCGGCCCTGCCCCGGGCCGGGCTCGCCCTGCGCGGCCAGGTCACCGGCGAGGCCGCGCTGCGCGAGGTGCTGCTCGTCCGGCAGCGCTTCGAAGCGGCACTTGAGGCAACGCCCGGCTTCGCCCTGCAGACCGAGGCCGCGGCTGTCGATGCCAGCGGCAGCGGCGTATTGCGCGGCGGCGGCGAGCAGGCCGACGAGCGCAAGTTCGACTACTGCCTATCGGCGGAGCCAGCGCCATGAGCCTGCTCACGAGCGCGCTCAACCGCGACACCCTGCGCCGTGCCAGCGGCCACCTGACGCTTGCCCTTGCCCTGGTGGCGATCGGCGCCGCAGCGCTCGGACTGGCGCGCTGGGATCTTGGCCAGACGATCCAGCAGCGAAACCAGGCGCAAGTCGAGCTGGATGCCCTGCAGGCGGAAAGCGACCAACTCGGCGCCTCCCTGCAGATGCTCGAGGACAACATCGATCGCTTCCGCAGCCTGCAGCGTGAAGGCTTCGTCGGCGGCGGCGACCGGATCGCCTGGACCGAGGCCCTGATGCGGGTACGCCAGCGCCTGCAGCTTCCCGACACCGCCTTCGAGCTGGCTCCGCAGCAGATGCTCGAACCGCCCGCCGGAGACCCCAACCTGATTGCAGAGGCAGCGCCACCGCCGCCCTCGGGACCGCTGGCCCATGATCTGCGGATCCAGGTCACGGGCCTGCACGAGGGCGAGCTGCTGGACCTGCTCGACAGCCTGCGCGACGAGCGCGTCGGCCACTTCCGGGCGCAGGCCTGCGAACTGAGCCGGGATGTCCAGGTCGACGGCCTGCAGCTCGACTGCACGCTGCGCTTCGTCACTTACCTGCCGCCGCCGGTCGACGCACTGCTCGATGATGCCGATGCGGAGGAGGCGCCATGACCTGGCGCCGCGCTCTGCTCTTTTTCCTGCTCCTTCCGGGCGCGCTTGTCGCCCAGCCTGAACAGGTCGTTGCAGCTGCCGCTGAGCCGCCCTCGCAGACCGGGGCGCCTCTGGGGCGGCTGTTCTTCACCCCCGCCGAGCGTGAGGCGTTGGTTGCCGCTCGCGGCCGCGGCGGCAGCGTCGCGCCGCTCAGCGAAGGCAGCGTGCCAAGCGCCCAGGCGATTCCGGTTCCGCTGCTGCGCCTTGACGGCGTAGTCCACCGCGACAGCCAGCCCTCGCTCGCCTTCCTCAACCGCCGCCCGGTCGAGGACGGTCAGCGCCTGCTCGAGTACCAGGTGTTCACCGGCGAGCGCGGCGTCACCCTGGTCGATGGCGAGGGCCGACGCTTCCAGCTGCTGGTCGGCCAGATCCTGGTGCGCCAGGAAGGGCGTATCGTGGATCCATTGCCCCCGCGCTCCTTGAGCTCGCCGCGATGACCGCTACCCGCCTGCGCCGCCCCGCCTCCCCCAGCACCCAGCGCGGCGCGGCCCTGCTGGCGATCATCCTGCTCGCGGTGCTTGGCCTGGTCGCCTTCCTGCTCGCCGGTTTCCTCAATGAGAACCGCGTGCAGAAGCGTGAGCAGGAGGCACAGGTGCAGCTGGCTCAGGCGCGCGATGCCTTGGTCGCATTCGCCACGCGCCAGTGGTGTGTCAATCCGGTCGCCGGCGAGTCGCCTCAGTGGCAGCTGCCCTGCCCTGCGGGCGCCACCGATGACGGCGCGTCCGCGGCAGGCTGCGCCGTGAATGCGACGGTCAGCGGTCGCCTGCCTTGGCGTACTCTGGCGACCGGAGACCTCCGTGACGAGGCCGGCGAGTGCTTCTGGTATCAGAGAGAGCCCAGCCAGGTCGCTGCCCCTACCGGGCCACCCTGGCCCGTCGTGGCGCGGGTGATCGCCCCCGGAGAACCGGTGGGCGGACAGACCCGTCCGGGACAGCAGAACGCTGTCTGCGGGAACCACCCGACCCAGGGTGACTATCTCGAAGCGGCCGCCGATCCGGACCGCAATGACATCGTCCTGGAGATCACCTATCAGGCGTTGCGGGCTGCCGAGATCGCCTGTCCTCCACCGGCATGCACCAGCAACGCCCAGGCCCTGCTGGCCAACATCAGCGGCAACAGCAACAACTGCCGGGTGATGCCGGGCAACACGCCATCGCCGGCCTGCCAGAACGCGGCCAACGCGCTGGCCAGCAATAGCTGCACCTGTGCGCCAGAGGCCAACGTCTTCATCAACCCGCCGTGTATCAACAACCTCAACCCGCCGCAGTGCCAAGCGGCAATCAGCGCGTTGCAGAGCTGCAGTTAGGCCCGGGAGACGACCGTCCATGAACCACCGCCAGTCCGGCTTCACCCTGCTCGAAATGGCCATCACCCTGGCCATCGCCGGCATCCTGCTGAGCGGCCTGATCATCACCCTCAGCGCCCAGCAGGAGTCCTCGCGCGAGGCCGAGACGCGGCGCTATCTGGCCCAGGCCAGAGAAGCGCTGTACGGGTTCGCGATGAGCAATGGACGACTGCCCTGCCCGGCGGTGTCGACGATTGCTTCTGGCGCAGCCAACGCCGGCGTGGAGCGAGCGCCGACCGCTACCGGCTGCACCGGCGGCGGCGCAGCTGTGGGCGGTGTGCTGCCCTGGGCCACGCTTGGCCTGAGCGAGACCGATGCCTACGGCAGTCGACTGAGCTATCGCGTCGACCCGACGTTTGCCCGCACCGCGACCCCGGCACGACCCACCAACCAGTATGGCTGTGCCACTGCGCCGGCCGCGGCGCCCGCGCAAACCGCCTTCGCGCTCTGCTCGATCGGCACTCTGACCGTCAACAATCTGGGCGGCCCTCCGGCTGTCGCCGCCGGCCTTCCCGCCGTGCTGGTCTCCCACGGCCCCAACCGTGCCGGCGGCTTCAACGACGCCGGCGTGCAGACCGGCGCCGGCGGCGCGGACGAGTCGGAGAACAGCAATGGCGACAACGTGTTTCGCGCCGGCGCGCGGCGCGAAGTGGGCGCGGCGGGCGGGGAGTTCGATGACCAGGTCGACTGGATCGTGCCCTCGATCCTGATGCACCGCATGGTCCAGGCCGGCCGTCTGCCCTGATGATGCTCGAACACCAGCGTCGGCGGCGGGTCGGCTTGCGCCGGATGTCGCTGGCCCTGGGCCTGCTGCTGATCGCCGCGGGCTACTGGAGCCTGTCAGTGGACCCGGGTGTCACGGTAGACGTGGCGACCCGCCGTGCCTTCGTCGGGATGGGCCTGGTGATCGCAGGTACCGTGATGTCCCTGCTCAGCCGCTGGATCTGAGGACTAGCCATGGATGCACCGACGACCGCTCCCGAACACCAGGAACAGGCGGTCAGACGACCGATCCTGCTGATCGAGGACGATGCCTCGCTGTCCGACCTGCTCGGCTTCATGCTCGAAGGCGCCGGCCATCCGGTGCTTGCCGCCGATGATCGCAACAGCGCCATGCAGCAGGCGCGGGCCCACCCCGAGGTAAGCATCGCGCTGTGCGACCTCGGCCTGCCGCCGCGGCCGAACCAGTTCGAAGAAGGGATCACCCTGATCGGCCAGCTGCTCCAGCTGCGCCCGCAGTTCAAGATCATCGTGGTCACCGGGCAGGACCAGCAGGCCGCCGCGCTGGCGGCGATCCGCGCTGGCGCCTTCGACTTCCTGGCCAAGCCGGTGGCCCCTTCCCAGGTGCTGGCTGCGGTGGAGCGCGCCCGACTGTTCGTGCGTACCGAGGCCGACCTGCTGGAAGCCGGCGAGTCGCGGATCACCATCGCCGCGCGGCTCGAGGAGGGCATCCGCGAAGCCGGCGAGGCGGCCGCCGAACGCCTGCTGCGCCAGGTCCTCTCGGACACTGGGTTCAATGTCGCCGAGAGTGCGCGGCGGCTTGGCCTGCAGCGCGAGAACCTCTACTACTTCATCAAGAAGTTCGGCATCCAGCGCGATGCTTGAATGGTTTGCCGGCGCCCTGGTGCTGATCGGGCTGAGCATGGTGTTCAGCCTCTCTCTGCTGCGCCGCAGCGCGCGCCGTTACGTCTCGCTGGCGCAGGAGCTGATCGGCCGGCGCGCAGATATCGGCGGCGACGTGCTGGCCTGGTTCGGCGCCTGTCGCAGCACCTTGGAACAGGCCGGGGTCCGCGGGCTGCGCTATCGCGGCCTGTGGTTCGGCGGCCAGGTCGAGGGCGAGTGGGGCGAGCGCCGCGGCGAACGCCGCACCCGTCCGCTGAGCGCCGGCGACCTCAGCCTGACGGTGGAACTCTGGGTACAACCGGTGCGCGGCGAGCGTCGCCTGCTGCGCGAGGGCGTGCTGTCGGTGTTCGACCTGCTGCTGCAGCAGTCCGTGCTGGCGAAGTCCGAGGCCATCGCCGCCGCCCTGGCCCAGCAGGCCGAGCTCTCGCTCTACCTGCAACACGACCTGAAGAACCTCACCCAGTGGGTGCTCCTGGTCACTGACCAGTTCGGCCATGCCAGCGACGAGCAACTGCCGGCCCTGGCCCGCCACCTACGCGAGCATGCGCCGCTGGCAAGGCAGCGCGCCGAGCGTCTGGTCGACCAGCTCAGCACGCCGCGCAGCGAGCCGGCGCAAAAGCAAAAATCCTACGACCTGCTGCAGGAAACCCGGGTGTTCGCCTCCCTGCACGGCATCGATCTGAGCACTCCGGACGACGAGCTTCGCGTGCGCCTGCCGCGGCGCGTGCTGGAGCGCGTGCTCGACCCGCTGTTCGCCAGCCTGGCCGGCATCTCGCCGCTGCCCGCGGTGTCTTTGGTCCTGCGTCGCGAGGACGGCTGGCTGAAGCTGGAGATCCGCGCCAGCCAGCGTCCCCCGCTGACCCTTGCCCGCCTGTTCGAGCCGCGGATCCGCGACGAAGCCGGCCTGCCGGCGCTCGGCCTGTACCAGGCGCGCACCGCGGCGCTGTCTCTGGGCGGCTCGCTGACTGCCCAGGCGCGCGGCGAGGGGATCGCTTACGCGCTGACCCTGCCCAGCGACTGATCTGCCTGCAGAGCGCGGCAGAACCACGGCAAACAGGTGCAAGCCCGCGCAAGCGTTCACCCCGAGTCAGTATTTTGTACTCCCGCGAGGTTCAAGCGTTGGGTAGAGTGCAATCCATCATCCATCCACTCAGGGAAGTGCGACCATGATTTCCAAGCGTCAGCAATCCGGTTTCACCCTGGTCGAAATCGCCATCGTTCTGGTGATCATCGGCCTGCTCCTCGGCGGCATCCTGAAAGGTCAGGAGCTGATCGAGAACTCGCGCGTCACCAATGCGACCAATGACATCAACGGCACTCGCGCCGCGGTCAACGCCTACCTCGACCGTTACCGCCGTCTGCCGGGCGATGACGGCAACGCCGCTGCCCTGGCTGCGCGTGGCTCGGCCTGGACCGGCATGGCCGCCGGCAACAACAACGGTGCGCTCGGCGTGACCGCCGCGCAGACCTTCACCGGCGGTGGCGAAGGCGATGAGTTCTGGCGCCACCTGCGCGCCGCGGGCTTCATCTCCGGCGACCCGGCTCTGACCGGCGGCGGTGCGCTGCCGCGCAATTCCTGGGGCGGTCTGGTCGGCGTCACCGCCGCTGGCGTCACCGGCCAGAACGGCCGCGTGATCTGCCTCAGCCAGGTTCCCGGCAAGGCGGCCACCGCGATCGACAACCGTCTCGATGACGGCCAGCCGGACTCCGGCAGCGTGCGCGCGACCCAGGGCACCTCGGGCACCAACAACCCGCCGGCCGCCGCTGCTGCCAACTACAGCGAAGACCAGGTCTTCACCCTCTGCGCCGAGCTGTAATCGCAGGGCAGGACCGCAAGCGCAAGACCACGACGCCCCGCACTGCGGGGCGTCGTCATTTGGGGACAACGAGCGCCACTTCGGCTTTGGTCCGCTGGAGCGGACCCATCTGAGAGGGGATCCCGGGCTGATTCGTGCGCTGAGCGCCGCTTCGGTACTCGGTCGACAGCCCGAGCCAAAGGCGGAGAGACGGGCAGGCGCAGAATGCGCAGTCGATCAGAGTCGCAACCGATTCATCCGCGGCACTCCCCGCTAGCCGATCCGCTCAAGCACCTCGATCCTGGTGCTTGCCGGCAGCCGGGCGCGCCCGCCCAGGGCCACGATCTCCAGCACCAGCGCGGCGCCCACGACCTCGGCCTTGAGCGCATCAAGCAGGGCCAGGCCAGCGCATAGGGTGCCGCCGGTGGCCAACACGTCATCGACCAGCAGCACGCGCCTGCCGCCGGCGAGGGCGTCGACCTGCATCTCCAGGGCGTCCTCGCCGTACTCCAGCGCGTAGGCGCGCCTCTGGGTCGGCCCGGGCAGCTTGCCGGGCTTGCGCAGCGGCACGAACCCACAGCCCAGCAGCTGGGCCAAGGGCGCGCCGAGCAGAAACCCGCGCGACTCGATGCCCGCCACCACATCCGGCTTGACCGAATCCCGCCACGGCGCGGCCAGCGCCTGCAGCAGGTTGGCAAATGCCTGTGCATCGGCCAATACGGGCATCAGATCGAGAAAGCCGACTCCGGGGCGTGGAAAATCATCGAAGCGGCGCAGCCGGCCGCGCCAGTCGACGCCGCTCACTGACCGACGCTGTCGTACTTGGCCAGCCGCTCCGACTCGCCGGCCGCATCGCGGCGCCAGGCCTGCATCGCCGGCAGCGCCTCGATGGCGTCGCAGTACTGGCTGGCGGCCTGATCGAGTTCCACGCCGTAGCCGCGAAAGCGCACCGCCACCGGCGCGAACATGGCATCGACGATGCCGAACTCGCCGCACAGGAAATCGCCGGCCACCGCGCGGCCGCGCAACTCGCGCCAGAGTTGCTGGACCCGCTCGATGTCACGCTGTGCGTTGCCGTCCCAGCGATAGCTGCTGGCCGCCGGATCGCGGCCGCAGTTCATCGGCAGCTGGGTGCGCAGGTCAGTGAACCCGCTGTGCATTTCGGCCGCGGCGCAGCGGGCCAGGGTCCGCGCATCGATATTGCCCGGCCAGCCGCGGCCGTCGAGAAACACCTCGTTGATGTATTCGACGATGGCCAGCGAGTCCCAGACGACTCGGCCCTGGTGATGCAGCACCGGCACCCGGCCGCTGGGCGAAAAGCGCGCGATCTCACGGCGGAATTCCTCGCTGCCAAGGGCCAGCCTGCGCTCCTCGAAGGGCACCTCGAAGACCTTGAGCAGCAGCCAGGGACGCAGCGACCACGACGAGTAGTTCTTGTTGCCGATCACGAGCAGCGGGGTCATGGCGGTCTCCGGAGGGCGGACGTTGCAAAATGTACCTTGCAGTGTCGCCCACTGGACGACGCGCGGCCAGACAGCTGCGGTGTTCCGACCTCACACGGGCCGGCACCGACCGGGCACGGCGCCGCCAGCGCCGCGCCGCACACCGATCAGGCCATGAAGGCCGCGCCGCCCGGGTCCTCGTCTTCGTCTTCTCCGCCTGCATCGGCGCTGTCGGCCGCGCTGTCCGCTTCGCCAACCGCGTCTTCCCGCCACTCGCCGATCAAGGCGAGCGCGGCATCGACATCGACGTCGGCCACGCAGACCGCCAGCATGCCGTGCACCGGCAGCTCGCCGAAAGCCCCGCTCAGCCACTCGCCGCGCACATGGGCCTCGATGCCCTCGGACTGCAGCCGGCCGCGCAGCAGATGCGCATCGATCAGATGTTCGGCTTGGTAGACGACCTGCATCCGCTATCCTCCTGCGATACCTGAAAGAAGCATACGCCGCGCCTTATCTCAGTGCCCGGGAGCACCGCCGACCATGGACCTTCGCGATCACCTGCGCCTGATGGCGCGCTACAACGTCTGGGCCCACCGCCGCCTGCTGGCGGTCTGCGACCAGCTCGATGAGCAGGCCTACCGCGCCAGCCGCGGGCTGTTCTTTGGCTCCCTGCACGGCACCTTGAACCATCTGCTGGCGGTGGAGCGTATCTGGCGCTCGCGGCTGACCGGCGAGGCCTCCGGCATCAGCGGACTCGACCAGATCGTCGAGGACCGCCGCGCAGCGCTCGCCGCCGACCTGCTCGACTTCGCCGAGGGCTGGCTGCCGTGGATCGATGCCCAGGACGAAGCCGACCTCGCGGCCGACTTCGCCTATCGCAACCTCAAGAACGAACCCTTCGTCCTGCCGCGTGCGGCGGTGCCCTTGCACGTGTTCAACCACGCCACCCACCACCGCGGTCAGGCCTCCACCGCCCTGACCCAGGCTGGCCTTGAGGCACCGGTGATGGACCTGCCGTATTTCCTGCTCGAGCTGCCGGCCGCCACCTGGCGCCGGTCCGGCGCCGCCAGCAGCTAGAATGACCGGCTTCCGAACCATCGACCTGCCATGACCGCTGCCGACCCGACCGCCGACGCCCCGCGCCTCGACTTCATCCGCAACATCGTTCGCGAGGACCTCGCCACGGGCAAGCATGCGCAGGTACACACGCGCTTCCCGCCCGAGCCCAATGGCTACCTGCACATCGGCCATGCCAAGTCGCTGGTGCTGAACTTCGGTGTCGCCGAGGAAGTGGGCGGCACCTGCAACCTGCGCTTTGACGACACCAATCCGGCCAAGGAAGACCCCGAGTACGTCGAGGCGATCAAGGACGACGTGCGCTGGCTGGGCTTTTCCTGGCATGAGCTGCGCCACGCCTCGGACTACTTCGAGGTGTTCTATCTGGCCGCCGAGAAGCTGATCGCGAATGGCGTCGCCTTCGTCTGCGACCTCGACGCCGAACAGGTCCGCGCCTACCGCGGCACCCTGACCGAGCCGGGTCGCGAATCACCATTCCGCTCGCGCAGCGTGGAGGAGAACCTCGACCTGTTCCGGCGCATGCGCGCTGGCGAGTTCGCCGATGGCGCGCGCACCCTGCGCGCCAAGATCGACATGGCCAGCGGCAACATCAACCTGCGCGATCCGGCGATCTACCGGATCAAGCACGTCGCCCATCAGAACACCGGTGATGCCTGGTGCGTCTACCCGATGTACGACTACGCCCATTGTTTGAGCGACGCCATCGAGGGCATCACCCACTCGCTGTGCACCCTGGAGTTCGAGGACCACCGGCCGCTGTACGACTGGTTCGTCGATCAGGTCGACCTCGTCGGCCACCCCGAGCTTCTGGCGCCGCTGGCCGCGCACGGCTGGCACGAGGAGGCCGCCAAGCCGCGGCAGATCGAGTTCTCCCGGCTCAATATCAACTACACGGTGATGAGCAAGCGCAAGCTGATCGCCCTGGTCACCGAACAGCTGGTCGACGGCTGGGACGATCCGCGCATGCCGACCCTGCAGGGCCTGCGCCGACGCGGTTTCACCCCGTCATCGCTGCGCCTGTTCGCCCAGCGCGTCGGCATCAGCAAGCAGAACTCGATCACCGACTTCGGCCTCCTCGAAGCCGCCCTGCGCGATGACCTCGACGCCCACGCCCCGCGTCGCCTGGCCGTGGTCAATCCGCTCAAGCTGGTGCTGACCAACCTGGCCGAGGGCCACGAAGAGATCCTGCGCTTCCCCAACCATCCGAAGGATCCGTCGATGGGCGAGCGCGAAGTGCCGTTCTCGCCCGAGCTGTGGATCGAACAGGACGACTTTGCCGAAGTGCCGCCCAAGGGCTTCCATCGGCTCAAACCGGAGGGCGAGGTTCGCCTGCGCGGAATCGGTATCATCCGCTGCAACGAGGTGATCAAGGACGGCGATACGGTGACCGAGCTGCGCTGCACCCTCGATGCCGACACCCGGACCGGACTTCCCGGCGCCGACCGCAAGGTCAAGGGCACCATCCACTGGGTCAGCGCCCGGCACGCGGTTGCCGCCGAGATCCGCCTCTACGACCGGCTGTTCAACGTTGCCGAGCCGGACGACGAGGATGACGGCGGCCCCGGCTATCGCGCCCACCTCAACCCCGAATCCAAGCGCATCGCCCGTGGCTGGGTCGAGCCGGCTGCCGCCGGTCTGGTGCCGGAACAGAGTGTTCAGTTCGAGCGCACCGGATACTTCGTTGCCGACCGCCGCGACCATCGCAGCGATGCGCCGGTGTTCAACCGCAGCGTGTCGCTGCGCGACACCTGGGCGAGCAAGGCCTGATGCACACCCTGGCCGCTCGCGTCGCGCTGATCATGGTCTGTCTGCTGCTGGCCGCCTGCGCCAGCGCCGGGCCGATCGACGAGCCACCGCCGCCGTTGGCCGCGGAATCCGCCGACCCGCCGGAGCCCTCGCGCGCCTGCAAGGTGGACGCCGACTGCGCGGTCAAGAACGTCGGCAACTGCTGCGGCTACTACCCGGCCTGCGTCAACCGCGAGGCGCCGACCTTTCCCGAACAGGTCAAGGCGGCCTGCGCCCGCGACGGCATGTCCTCGATCTGCGGCTTTGCCGAGATCAGCGCCTGCCGCTGCGTGGAGAATCTTTGCGAGGCTGCGCCCGAGGGCGAAAGCGAGGTGAGGTGATGCTCTACGCCCAGGTTCACCTGACCCTGCCGGCATGGCTGCACCAGCTGGACATCCAGGAGCGCCGCTATCCGGACGCCGAGTCCCGCGTCGCCCTGGCGATTGACCTCGCCGCGCGCAACGTCGCCGAGGGCAGCGGCGGCCCGTTCGGCGCCGCCGTGTTCGACGGCGAAGGCCGATTGATCGGCGCCGGCGTAAACCGCGTCGTGCCGCAAACCTGTTCGGTGGCGCATGCCGAGATGATGGCCTTCATGACCGCCCAGCAACGCCTGCAGCAGTTCCGCCTCAATGATGAAGTGGGCGGCCTGCGTGGCCCGGTCAGCCTTGCCACCTCGGCCCAGCCTTGCTGCATGTGCTACGGGGCCAGCTTCTGGGCCGGCATCGACAGCCTGCTGATCGGCGCCCGCTCCGAAGACGTGATGGAACTCACCGAGTTCGACGAAGGCCCCTTGCCCGCGGACTGGATCGGCGAGTTGGAGCGCCGCGGGATCTCCGTCCAGCGCGACCTGCTGCGCGAAAAGGCCCGCGCCGTACTGCGCAGCTACAGCGAGCAGGAAGGCAATCGCTACTGAGCAGCCAGGCCCTCATGAAAAGCAGCCCCATCATCCCGATCCTGCGCAGCTTCGATGAGTCGCGAGCGCGGGCCTTCTATGTCGACTACCTCGGCTTCTCGGTCGACTGGGAGCATCGCTTCGAGCCGCAGCTGCCGCTGTACATGCAGGTATCTCGCGAAGAGATCGTGCTGCACGTCAGCGAGCATCACGGCGATGCCACGCCTGGCAGCGCGCTGCGCATTCTGGCCGATGATCTCGATGCGCTGGCAGCCGAGCTGGCCAAGCGTCCGTACGCCAACGCAAGGCCCGGAATCGTGCGCAAGGACTGGGGCTGTGACGAGCTGCAGCTGATCGACCCGGCCGGCAACCGGCTGGTGTTCTACCGCTTCATCGAGGACTGAGCGCCCTGCCGGCGAGTCTCACCGCCCGGGCTGGAACTCGATCAGCGCGGCAGGCTGTTGCTGGGCTGTCGGGGCGATGTAGTGGTCGACCAGCAGGAAGGCGAACAAGGCCATCAGGTAGATGATCGAGTAGTTGAATACTTCCATGGCGAAGCGTTCGCCCGGCGGGCGCATCAGGCGGATCGCGTAGTACAGGAAGCCGGCACCGAGGATCAGCGCACCGCCCAGATAGAACAGCCCGCTCATCCGGGTCAGCCAGGGCAGGATGGTCACGATCACCAGCAGGATGGTGTAGGCCAGCACGTGCCAGCGGGTGTATTCGACCCCGTGGGTGACCGGCAGCATCGGCACCTGGGCACGCGAGTAGTCCTCGCGGCGATAGATCGCCAGCGCCCAGAAGTGCGGCGGGGTCCAGACGAAGATGATCAGCACCAGCAGCAGTGCATGCGGGTGCAGCTCGCCGGTCACCGCCACCCAGCCCAGGGCCGGTGGCGCGGCGCCGGCAAGGCCGCCGATGACGATGTTCTGCGGCGTGGCGCGCTTCAGCCAGCCGGTGTAGATCACCGCGTAGCCGATCAGCGAGGCGAAGGTCAGCAGGGCGGCCAGGGTATTGACCTGCCACACCAGCAGGATCATCGACGCCACGCCCAGGGCAATCGCGAACCACAGCACCTGATGCGGACGCAGCGATCCGGTGGGCAGGGGGCGGTGTTGGGTGCGCGCCATCAGCGCGTCGATGCGCTGGTCGATCAGGTGGTTGATCGCCGCGGCCGAGGCCGCAGCCAGCCAGATGCCAAGGCTGCCGAATACCATCGCCTTCCACGGTGGCAGGCCAGGCACGGCCAGCAGCATGCCGACCACAGCGGTGAACACGATCAGCGCCACCACGCGCGGTTTGGTCAGCTGCCAGTATTGGTCGATGGTCAGGGGCATCGGAGTCCGGATCAGGCGGGGCGCGGCAGCTGCAGTCTGGCCAGCAGTGTGACCAACAGGAACAGCATCAGGGCAGCACCGGCGAGGTGCGCGGTGGCCACCGCCAGCGGCAGGCCGTAGACGATGTTACTGATTCCGAGCAGGATCTGCGCGCCAAGCGCCAGCCCAAGGCCGGTGCCCCAGCCGGCAAGGCCCGGCGTGCGCAGCAGTCGCCAGATCAGCCAGCCCATGAAACCCAGCACGACGATCGCGAACAGCCGATGGCTGAGATGGATGGCATTGCGCGCCGCTCCATCGAGGATCCCGCCCTCGTAGTCGACACCAATCCCGCGCCAGAGCACGAATGCTTCGCCAAAGTCGGTCTCCGGCCACCACTGTCCCGAGCAGGTCGGGAAGTCGGTGCCGCAGGCAAGCGAAGCGTAGTTGGCCGAGGTCCAGCCACCCAGGGCGACCTGGGCCGCAACCAGGACCAGGGCAATCACCGTCAGCCGGCGCAGCCGATCAGCGCCGCCGGCGACCAGGGCATGCCGCGGCGTCGCTCGCCAGGCCATGAAGCTGAGCAGGCAGAGCATGGTCAGCCCGCCCATCAGGTGCGCCATCACCACCACCGGTTTGAGCAGCCAGGTCACCGTCCACAGCCCAAGTGTGGCCTGGACAATGATCGCCGCCAGCGTGAACGCGCTGATTCGCGCAAAGTCACTGTTGTCCCAGCGCCAGGCGGCGTGCAGCAGGATCAGTTCGCCGAGTACGGTGAGGATCGCCGAGGCGGCGTAGTGCTGGTGCATGTAGAGCGGTATCGAGACCGCCACCAGGGAGACCGCCGCCAGCACCTGAAGCACGCCATGCCGGCGCAGTCGCGCAGCCATCAGCGCCAGTCCGAGCACCAGCAGGCCGAGCAGCGCGGCAATATGCCGATGAACCTGTTCCAGCGGTGCCTTCCTCACGTCGACCGCGCGCTGCGGGAAGGCCTCGTTGGCCACCGCGATGTCCAGCGCCTGTTTGGGCCAGGTGGCCTTGCCGTAACAGGTCGGCCAGTCCGGGCAGGACAGTCCCGCGTGCGAGAGGCGGACGAAGCCGCCAAACACGATGACGCAGGTCGCCAGCAGTACGGCGGCCCAGGCCAGGCGATGAAAATGACGATGGGGTGCGGTCATGGATCAGCCCCGAAGGCAGAAGGAAAATCGGAAAGTCGCTTGCGGCGGTGGCGCTACTTGATCAGCCGCGAAAGGTCCTTGCGCAGACCGCTGGGATCGAAGCCCTCGACGTAGCGCAGGACCAGAAAGCCGTGCGGATCGACCAGCCACACCTGCACGCCCTCGGCCGGCCGCTCGAGCAGCGGCGCAGGCAGGCTGCCGGCCAGCGTCAGCTCGGGAAACGGCGCCGCGCCATCGCTGCCCAGCACGAAGGGATGCAGGCGACCGGCATGCCGCGCCATCGAGGTGCGCACGTTGGGCAATACGGCGAGGGTCTGCTGGCAGGTCTCGGCGCAGCGCTCGGGAAGCTGCGCCAGCAGTGTCCACTCGTAGTCGGTGTTGACGAAGGTCCAGTCCTCGCCGGTGTCCAGGCGCCGGGCGGTCACCGACTCCATCGGCAGCGGCGGCTGCAGCAGCTCGCCGATATTGCGCGTATTGCCGGGCTGCCAGCCGCCAAAGCGCAGCACGACGGCAAGCAGGAAGGGGGTGAGGAAGGCCACGGCGACCAGCAGCAGGGTCAGCTTCGAGCGGCGGGAAGCGTTCAACGGGGCGTTCTCCTGAAGGTCAGTACCAAGGCGACCACCAAGGTCGCCGCGGCCAGTCCCCACCACTGCAGGGCGTAGCCGTAGTGTTTTTCGGGGGGTAGCGTATTCGGTAGCGCGTCGAGATCGCGCGCAAAGCGCGAATCCGGATCCGGCGCCAGGCGCAGTACGCCTTCGACCAGATCCGCTGCTGCGTCGGCTGCGATGCGTTCGCGATCAAGCCGGACCAGCAAGGCCGCCTCTCCGGGCGCTGGCCATGCGCTCTCGGCCAGCGCGATGCCCTGCCCTGGCCACGGCACCAGCAGGCCGTTGCCCTCGATGCGCGGCGGCAGCTCGCCAAGCTCGGGCAGGCCGCGAGCGCGATCGAAGGCCAGCCAGCCCAGATCGACCAGCAGCCCGCGACCGCTCTGCAACCGGGCAACCACATAGGTCCGCAGCCCGACCTCGCTGCCCAGGCGCGCGTTGTCCAGCAGCAGCCAGCGACCGCTGGCCGGCACGCTCAGATTGACACTGACCTGCTGCGGGCGCTCGACCTTGTCCAGTGCGCCCAACCCGGCCAGCGGCTGCGCCGGCGCGCTCATGGCGGCGCTCCAGTCGGCAAGGTAGGCCGCCTTGTCGCCGCCGCGCCCGTACTGCCAGAAGCCCAGGGTGGAAAATCCCGCAGCCAGCGAGAGGGCGAACAGCCAGCCCAGAATCCGGGTCGTCATCAGCGGCCGTCTCGGCGCGCACACCGCTGGCGGGCGATAATGTTCGCCTGTCCTGTATCGGTTCCACCCATGAAGACACTGGTCATCGTCGCGTTTCTGCTGGTCATTCTCTACAACCTGGGCGCCGGCCTTTACTACATGCTGGTCGACAAGGGCACCACCAACCGCACGGTCAATGCCCTGACCCGGCGCATCGGGCTCTCTGTAGCGCTGATCCTGCTGGTGATCCTCGGCATTGCCACCGGCATCATCGAGCCGCACGGCATCAGGCCCTAGTGTCCTGTAACGGAAGTACATCGCAGAATTCGCTCGGTCTGCGCCGTCGATGCTGCGTTGCTCGT
>CAYGMG010000027.1:0-35856 GCA_964350895.1 uncultured Lysobacter sp. | reverse complement strand
CGGCACCGGTGCCGGCCGGCACGCAGTTCACCTGTCCGATGCATCCGGAGATCGTGCAGGACCATCCGGGGTCCTGCCCCAAATGCGGCATGGCGCTGGAACCGATGATGCCCAGCCTGGACGAGGCCGAGAATCCCGAGCTGACCGATTTCCGGCGGCGCTTCTGGTGGACGTTGCCACTGTCGCTGACGGTGCTCGCGATCGCCATGGTGGGTCATCGCGTGCCCGCGCTCTCGGCGAGTTTGCGCACCTGGCTGGAGCTTGGGCTATCAACGCCCGTGGTGCTGTGGGCGGGCTGGCCGTTCTTCCAGCGCTGGGCGCAGTCGATCGTCAACCGCAGTCCGAACATGTGGACGCTGATCGGCACCGGCGTGGGTGCGGCATTCGGCTACAGTCTGGTCGCAACGTTGGCACCAGATCTGTTTCCGACGTCATTTCAGGAGCACGGTCGCGTCGGGGTGTACTACGAGGCCGCGGCCATCATCGTGTCGCTGACGCTGCTCGGCCAATTGCTTGAGCTCAAGGCGCGTTCGAGCACGTCGGCAGCGATCAAGGCCCTGCTGGGACTGGCGCCCAAGACGGCGCGACGGCTGCGCGATGACGGCAGTGAAGAGGACATTCCCCTCACCCATGTGCACGTCGGCGACCGTTTGCGCGTGCGACCGGGCGAGAAGGTGCCGGTCGACGGCGAAGTCATCGAGGGACGCTCGCGGTTGGACGAGTCGATGCTGACCGGTGAGCCGATGCCGGTCGAGAAAACTCCCGGTGAGCGGGTGATCGGCGCCACGATCAACGGCACCGGCAGCCTGATCATCCGCGCCGACAAGGTGGGGTCCGACACCGTGCTCGCACAGATCGTGCAGCTGGTGGCGCAAGCGCAGCGTTCGCGCGCGCCGATGCAGCGCATGGCTGATCGGGTGAGCTTCTGGTTCGTGCTGGCGGTGCTGGCGATCGCCGTGACCACGTTTCTGGTCTGGGGCTTTTTTGGGCCCGAGCCCGCCTGGACCTTCGCCATCGTCAACGCGGTGGCGGTGCTGATCATCGCCTGTCCCTGTGCGCTCGGCCTGGCCACGCCGATGTCGATCATGGTGGCGACCGGCCGAGCCGCCCAGGCCGGCGTGCTGTTCCGCGATGCCGAGGCGATCGAACGACTGCGGCTGATCGATACGCTGATCGTCGACAAGACCGGCACCTTGACCGAAGGCAAGCCCGCGTTCCGCTCGGTTATCGCGACCCCGGACTTTGATGAAGACGAGGTATTGCGGCTGGCGGCCAGCCTCGATCAGGGCAGCGAGCATCCGCTGGCCGAGGCGATCGTGGCCGAAGCCAAGCGCCGGGAGATTTCTTTGGCGTCGGTCGATGCCTTCGAGTCGGTGACCGGGATCGGCGTTCGCGGACGGGTCAACGAACACGACCTGGCCTTGGGCAATACCGCACTGATGGACGAGTTCGGAGTCGATGTTGCGGCACTCGCTGATACCGCCGAGCAGCTACGCGCAGAAGGAGCCAGCGTGATGTACCTGGCGGCCGGCCGTCGTCTGGCCGGGCTGCTGGCCGTCGCCGATCCGATCAAAGAAAGCACTCCAGAAGCGATTGAAGCACTGCACGCGGCCGGGTTTCGCATCGTCATGGCGACCGGCGATGGCCTCAGCACCGCCAAAGCGGTGGCGGCAAAGCTCGGTATCGATGAGGTGCATGGCGAAGTGCGGCCGCAGGACAAATCCGAGTTGGTCGCGCGCCTCAAGCGCGAAGGCCGGCGCGTCGCCATGGCCGGCGACGGTATTAACGATGCACCGGCACTGGCCGCCGCCGACGTTGGCATCGCCATGGGCACCGGTACCGATGTGGCGATGTCCAGCGCCCAGGTGACCCTGGTCAAGGGCGACCTGCGCGGCATCCTGCGGGCGCGGCAGATCTCGCAGGCCACGGTCCGCAACATGAAGCAGAACCTGGGCTTCGCCTTTGCCTACAACGCCCTCGGCGTGCCGATCGCGGCTGGCCTGCTGTACCCGGTGTTCGGATGGTTACTCAGCCCAATGATCGCCGCGCTGGCGATGAGCCTGTCCTCGGTATCGGTGGTGGGCAATGCTTTGCGGCTGCGCACACAACGCTGATGCTTCCGCATGGTCCGACGCCTGCTGCCATCGCGGCGCGACCTTGCTGGGCAGGTCGTGCCGTGATGGGCCCTGGCTGGGCGCTGTTCGGAGGGGTGGCCGGTGACAACCACGCCCATTGCCACCCCGCGTTGCAGTTGGTAGTGGGCGATGACACTTCGGTTGGCGTCAGGCTGGACGGGCGCCGCGTCGAAGCTGACGGCGTACTGATCGGATCCAACGTCCGACATGCTTTGGAGCCCGGGCCGGTGCGCCTGCTGTACATCGAACGAGAGTCGAATTGGGGACGCCAACTCGCTGCTGCATGTTCCGGAGATGTGCGCATCCTGACGCGTGCGGAGTGCCGCGACGTGCAGCGGTATTGGCAATGGACCGAGTCCGACGAGGCACGCGTCGCCGCGATGGTTGGGCGAATCGCGCCTGCGCCGTTCTCGGAACGGGTGGAATCCGCATCAAAACAACGCCTGCGAGCGGTGATCGGCCAACTGCAGCATCGCCGCCCGGATTCCTGGACGCTTGGCGCCCTCGCCAACGCGGCGGCATTGTCGCCGAGTCGGTTTGCACATGCGTTCAAGGCCGAAACGGGGATGGCTGTGCGTCCTTACCTGCGTTGGATGCGATTGGCACACGCGCTTTCGGCGGCCGGCGACGGCCACTCGCTGACGGATGCGGCGCATGAGGCGGGATTTGCCGACGCGGCACACTTCTCGCGCACGATGCGGCGTCATTTCGGCATCGCACCCGGCCAGGTTCTGGCTGCACTGCAAAGCCGAAACGGCCCGGGTTAGCCAGTACGTTCAAGCCGCCCGCACAGTGGCAGCTCAGACTGAAGGCCGGTCGAACCATTGCAGGTAGTTCCATGCTCCGTACCCTCGTCCGGTTTGCCGCGTATCCCGTCGTGTTTGGCGGCGTGGCTACCTTCGTCATCATGTGGGCTGGAAGCGGCCATCCTTTGTGGCCTGCGCTCGCGATCGCCGCTCTGCTCGGTATTGCGATGGTGGCCGTGCTTGAACGTGTTCAGCCCTTCGAGACGAAGTGGAATCGCGACCACGATGACACTGCGACCGATCGTCTGCACGTACTGGTGAATCTCGGGCTTCTGTCGGCCACAGCCTACCTGCTCCACGCGCTCGCCGGGCTGCTTCCGCACGCACGCCTTTGGCCGACGTCATGGCCCCTGGTGCTACAGGTCGTTGTCGCCGGGGCGATTCTGGATCTGGGCCTATATGGCATGCACCGGCTCAGCCACCATGTGCCGTGGCTATGGCGCCTGCACGCGATCCATCACAGTGCCGAGCGCCTGTATTGGATGAACGGTGAGCGACGGCACCCGTTGAGTGCACTGCTGCTGGCGGGGCCCGGTCTCGTTGCAGCGGTACTGTTAGGTGCGCCCGCGCTTGTGATCAGCGCATGGCTCACCGTGCTGAGCGTGCATCTGGCTTTTCAACACGCCAATCTCGACTACTCGCTGGGCCCGTTTCGACGTTGGATCGGCGGGGCGGAGTTGCATCGCTGGCATCACCGCCGCGACTACGTCGATGCACAGGTCAATTTTGGGGAGTTCTGGCTGGTCTGGGACTGGTTGTTCGGCACGCGGTTTGATGAGCCCTCTCCGGTACAGGCAGGCGACGTGGGACTGAGCGATGTCGGCTTCCCGACGGCGTATGGGCCGCAAATGGTATGGCCGTTTACGACGCCTAGACCACTGCGTTGAACTTGTGTGCCGGCGATCGAAACTCCCTACCGTGTATTCGGCGCAGTCACTAAGCCCCGACCTGAGCGTTCTCGAGAAATTTCAGAATCATCGTCGGAGCACATTGTTGACCGAACGATCCGGAGAATGCATTCGCAATTCGATCCAAGAACAGAACTTCGAGACACTCGTGCACCACGGAAATACTCTGAATCGACCAGACAAACGTGATTGTGTCCGGTTAGGGTTCTCCGCTAACCTCCGTCGCGATGCCTATCGCCCGACCATCGTTGCTGCGTCTCGATCGCCTGCGCCGCTCCACGCGGCTCGCCGCGTTTGCGCTGCTCGTCTTCGTGTTGCGCGTGGGCATCGTGGCGGCCTGTGCGCCGAGCGATCTGGTTGAAGCGTTCGAGTTGAGTGCCAATCCCGCTGCGACCCATGCGCAGCTGCACGACGCCGGAGCGGCCGAAGACCCGACTGAATTCTCGGGTCATTGTTTGCACTGCAGTTGTCATCACGCGGTGACCTTGCCCGCCGCGCCAACGACGCCGCCTCCGGTGGCACTGACCGCATACGCCGATAGGCCACTGCAGGCTCAAGTCTCAGCACCGCCCGATCTCAGCCTGAGACCCCCGATCGTCTGATCCCGCCTCCCGGGACCCGATGCGCAAACCGCGTCGGGACATTATCGTTCAGAGGATCGTTTCATGTCTTTTCGTCTTATTGCGCGCGCCCGCTGGGCTGCGTGCGGTGTGCTGCTTGCCGGCGGTCTGTCGGTTGCACACGCCACTCCCAGCTTTTCTCCCGCTCCGGCCCCGCTGGCCGAGGCACTTCGCGCAGCGTGGGCCCGCCATCCGGCTGCAGCCGCCACCGAACAAACCATCGCGGCCGCCCGTGCGCGGGCCGACGCCGCCGGCCGACCGATCTACAACCCCGAGCTGGAACTCGATATTGAGGACGAGGGTGCCGACAGAACGTCCACGCTTGGTCTGGCCTGGACGCTGGATTGGTCCGGCAAGCGACGCGCGCGGGCCGAAGGTGGGCAAGCTGAGTTCACCTTGGCCGAAGCCGAAGCGGCGCTAAGGCGGTCGAGCTTTGCGCTGGCTTGGCTTCAGGCCTGGTCCGACCATCTGGCCGCTACTCAGCGGGTCCGCCTTGGCGAGCAACGAATCGTGTTGGTGCAGCGCTTTGCGGCGCTGGCCGATCGCCAGCTTACGGTCGGTGACATCTCGTCGCTCGAGCGCGATCTGGCGCTGCTCGCTCGCGACGAAGCGCAGGCCGAACAGGCCACACTCTTCAGTGAGGCCGCGAGCGCCGAGGAGAGTCTTCGCGCGCTGGGGGCCGACGGTGATTTGGTCCAGGCGCCATTGCCCAGTGGGCCGCCGCCGGCGTGGGACGACGCACCGATGTCGGCGATCGGCACCACACCCGAGGCACGTGTGGCTGCAGCCATGGCCGCAAGCGCTGAGCGTCGCATAACCATCGCCGAACGCGATCGCCGCCCCGACCCGACGTTGAGTCTGCGTGCGGGCCGTCTAGATTTCGGGCCAACGAGCGACAACGTGATTGGCATGTCGGTGAGCGTACCGCTGTTCGTTCGCAACAACTTCCGCGCCGAGGAAGTGGCTGCTCGGGCCGACGCGGGCGCCGCCGAGGCGGAGCTGCGCCGCATCGAACTCGAAGTTCGCGCCCGGGCCGAACGCATGACGCGCACTTATACGGCTGTACGCACCGCGTGGAATCAATGGTCGAAGAGCCCGGGAACCGACGTAGACAAACGCGCTGACCTGCTCGAGCGACTGTGGCGCGCTGGCGAAATCAGCACATCTGACTATTTGATCCAGCTCAAACAGTCGCTCGACACCGCGCTGGCCGGAGCCGACCTTCAGGGTCGACTGTGGCGCAGCTATGTCGATGCTCTTTACGCAACCGGCCGGCTCGATGCCTGGGTCGGTTTCGATCGTTCCATCTCCGAGGTGACCCCATGATTCGCATTCTTTTCAGCGCGTCGCTGCTGATCCTGCTGATGGCTCTGACAGCGTGCTCCGGCGCAACCGAATCTGCGGACACGCCGACCGAATCCGAGCCCACTGCACCTGCGCACGCAGAGGACGACGACCATGCAAATGAATCTGCTGATGCCGAACACGGCGATGAGCATGGTGATGAGCACGGTGATGAGGAAGGCGTCGAGCCCATCCGCATGGACGCCAGGGCACTGGAGGCCGCCGGCATTCGCATAGCCACATTGGACATGACAGCGCTGAGCGAGGAGCTACGGGCACCGGGTGAGGTGCTCGACAACGCCTACGGCACGACGCTGATCACGCCGCGGGTCGAGGCAATAGTGGTGCGTCGCCACGCCAAGCTGGGCGATGACGTGGCAAAGGATGCGCCACTGGTGACCTTATCCAGCGTCGAGGTAGCGCAGGCGCAAGGCACACTGCGGATTGCCGAGCAGGACTGGCAACGGGTGCGGGAGCTGGGACGTGAGGCGGTCTCGGGACGGCGCTATACCGAAGCCCAGGTGACGGTCGAACAGGCTCGGGCTGCGGCCCAGTCCTACGGCATTGCAGGATCATCGGCTGGCAAGGCGAACGGTGAGTTCACCCTCAGTGCTCCGCACGCCGGCCGCATAACCGAAGACGCGTTCCTAGTGGGTGAGCGGATTGAACCCGGTCGCACGCTGTTTCGGCTGGTGGACGAATCGGTGGTCTGGGTCGATGCCAAGTTGCCGGCAGAGAACGCGCGCCGCATCGCGGTAGACAGCGTGGCGTATGTGGTTCTGGGTAAGACACGCCTTGCCGGCAAGGTTGTGCAGCGCGCCCACCGCACGTCGGAAGACACGCGCAATGCATTGGTGCGCATCGAGGTGCCGAACGAAGGTGATCGGCTGCACGGCGGCGACTATGTGGAAGTGTATCTCGACGCCGGTGACGCCAATGGATCGGGCACGCCCGCACTCGCGGTGCCGACGGCTGCCCTCGTCCTGCTGGAGGGCGAGACGGTGGTGTTCCGCCAGGACGCCGATGGCAGCCTGGCGCCGGTCACGGTGCGCAGTGGTGCTGTGATCGGGGATCGCACCGTGGTGCTGGAAGGCGTCGCTGTGGGTGACCTCGTCGTGGTCGAGGGCGCCTACGCGCTCAAAGCGCAGATGCTCAAGTCCAAGCTCGGAGAAGGTCATGCGCATTGACACCCGCTGCAACCCGCGCGGAGGTGCGCCATGCTGAATCGCCTGGTCGAACTCTCGCTTCGCTACAAGTTTCTCGTCTTGATCATCTTCGGCGTAGTCGCCTTCCTGGGCGCGCGCGCCGTGCGCGACGTGCCAATTGACGCCTTTCCCGACGTCACCCCGGCGCAGGTCAACATCTACACCGAGTCTCCGGGATTGGCGGCCGAAGACGTCGAACAACTGTTGACCTTTCCCGTCGAGTCGGCAATGGCGGGCCTGCCCAAAGTGCAGGAGATTCGCTCGGTCAGCCTGTTCGGGTTGTCCTACGTCGCTGTCTATTTTGAAGACGACATGGATATCTACTTCGCCCGCACGCTGGTGAACGAGCGACTGCAGGAGGTTGGTGATCGCCTGCCGGAAGGCTATGGCAAACCCAGCATGGGACCGAACAGCTCTGGCCTGGGTCAGGTGTTCTGGTACACGGTCGAGCGCGCCCCGGGAGTTTCCGAGGATCAGATTACCGACATGGACCTGCGCACCTGGCAGGACTGGACGCTGCGGCTGATCCTGCGCACGGCCCCTGGCGTGGATGACGTCACCTCCTGGGGCGGCGGCGAGCGCGAGTTTCAGGTGCGCATCGACCCACAGCGGCTGTATGCGCGCGGGCTGGGCTTCGCCGACGTGATCAATGCCTTGCCGGCCAACAACGGTCAGGTGGGTGGCAATGTGATGGATGTTGGACGCGAGCAGTATCTGGTCCGCGGGCTCGGCCTTTTGAAGTCTGCCGACGATATTGGCGGCATCGTTTTGAAAGCCGAAGACGGCGTGCCGGTCTTCATTCGTGATGTCGCGCGGGTGATCGAATCGCCGGCACCGCGATTTGGCGCGGTTACTCGCGACGGCGAGGAAGTGGTGCTTGGCATGGCCTTGTCGCGTATCGGCGAAAATGCCAAGGACGTGGTGGAAGCCGTCAAAACCAAGTTGGCAACGGTGCAGAACGCGTTGCCCGAAGGAATGATCGTGAGACCCGTCTACGAGCGCACCGATCTGGTCAACAAGGCGGTCGGCACCGCGACACGTGCGTTGATCGAAGGCTCATTGCTGGTGGCCTTGGTGCTGTTCCTGTTCCTGGGCGAACTGCGCTCGGCGCTGGTGGTGATTGTCACCTTGCCGCTGGCGATGCTGATCGCGTTCATCGGCATGGGCCAGTTCGGCTTGTCGGCCAACCTGATGTCACTCGCCGGACTCGCCATTGGCATCGGAATGATGGTCGATGGCTCGGTAGTGATGGTCGAAAACGCGTTTCGCATCATGGCCGAACGCAAGGCCCACGGCGAGAACGTCGACCGCACCTCTGCTGTGCTCGCGGCGGCAAAAGAAGTCGCCAATCCGGTCTCGTTCGCGATTCTCATCATCATCGTAGTGTTCCTGCCGCTTTTCAGCCTCGAAGGCCTGGAAGGCAAGCTGTTCAAGCCGATGGCCTTCAACATCGCATTCGCGATGGCTGGCTCGCTGGTTCTCAGTCTGACCCTGATCCCGGTGCTGGCGGCCATGATCCTCAAACCGAAGGAGGAGAAGGACACCTGGCTGGTGGCAAAGATCAAGCAGGTCTATCAGCCAATGTTGATCGCCTCGTTGGGGCGGAAAAAGCTGGTCGTCGGCCTGGCCACGGCCGCGATGGTCGGCAGCCTGGCGCTGTTCCCGTTGCTGGGCAAGGAGTTCATGCCGCAATTGCAGGAGGGCTCGATCATGTGGCGAGTGACGGGCATTCCGTCGACCTCGCTGGATGAGTCGATCAACACCAGCAAGGTCATCGCGGACGCCTTCAAACAGTTTCCCGAAGTCGAAACGACGCTGGCGATGATCGGCCGTGCCGAAAAAGGCGAAACCGCTGACGTCAACTACATGGAGATCTACACCGCGCTGCATCCGGAAGAAGAATGGACCACCGGACGCTCGATCAAGGATCTCGAAGAAGCCATGCAGGAAACCTTGGAGGAGGTCGTTCCCAACGTCGTACCGGGCTACACCCAGCCGATCCAGATGCGGGTCGAGGAACTGATTTCCGGGGTGCGCGCAACATTGGCGCTGAAGCTCTACGGGCAGGAGCTGGAAGAACTTGACCGACTTGGCGCGCAGATCAAGCCGGTGCTGGCAGCGATACCCGGGGTAGCCGACCTGTCGCTGGAGGCCAACGTCGGCAAGCCGCAGATTCGCATCGAAGTCGATCGCGCGGAGCTGGCGCGCCACGGCATGAATGCCGAAGACGTGCTGACCATCGTGAGGAATGGCTTGGGCGGCGAACCGGTCAGTGTGCTGCTAGACGGCGTCAAGCGCTTCGACATCTCGGTCCGATTGGATGACGACACGCGTGATTCGGTGGAAGCATTGCGACGCATCCCGCTAAAGGCTTCCTCCGGTGCGCTGGTGCCACTCAGTGAAGTCGCCTCGGTAACCGTGGCCGAGGGCTATTCCTTCGTACGTCGAGAGCAACTGCAGCGCTATGCGGTCATCCAGATGGATGTGCGGGGGCGCGATGTCGACAGCTTTGTGAAAGAGGCCAGCGCCGCTGTTGCGGCGCAGGTCAGTCTGCCGCCTGGCTATTGGATCGAATGGGGCGGCGCTTTTGCCAATCAACAGCGCGCACTGGCGAAGTTGAGTGTGATCGTGCCGATCACAATCTTCTTCATCTTCGTGTTGCTGTACACCGCGTTCAACTCGATCAAGTTTGCCGCCCTGATCCTGGCCAACGTGCCCTTCGCCACCATCGGCGGCCTGCTCGCCCTGTTCCTCACCGGTCAGTACTTGTCGGTGCCTTCGGCAATCGGATTCATCGCGGTGTTCGGCGTGGCGATGCTCAACGGCATCGTGCTGGTGAGCTTTCTAAACGAGCAGCGCGGGCGCGGCCTGTCGATCCGCGAAGCGGTCGTGCAAGGTACGGCCCTGCGCCTGCGGCCGGTACTGATGACGGCCAGCGTCGCCATTCTTGGCCTGGTGCCAATGCTGCTCTCCAGCGGCGTGGGCGCCGAGACACAACGGCCGCTGGCCACCGTGGTGGTCGGCGGACTGCTCAGCTCAACCCTGCTGACCTTGATCCTGCTGCCCGTGCTTTACGAGTGGCTGGAAACCCGCGCCGAACGCCGAGCACAGGAGGCTGCAATATGAAACAGATCACCGCATTGCTGCATGCGAACCGCTTGAGCGACATCGTTCACGCACTCGAGGCTGCCGGCGAACGCCGGGTGAGCGTAGTACACGCGCAGGGCCTGTTGCAGGCATCAAGCTCGCGCGAACAGGACTACTCAGTCGAGTTGGGCGAGCGCGTGACCCAGGAAATCCGGCTCGACGTGTTCTGCGAGGACGCGCGCGTAGATGAGCTGGTGACTCTGATCCAGCTGCACGCCCGGACCGGTCTGAAGCGCTCTGGCTGGGTTTTTGTCACCCGTCTGGAGGCTGCTCATCCCATCGACCACCCGATCGAGGGGTCAAGCTGACCACAAGCGACGCGGCGGCCAAGGAGCCGCCGCGTTGGCAATCGGTAACGCACCGCGCGGCCCGCGCACTCAGGAATCACGATGACCAACAACGCACACCCTCAGCCTTCTGGCGGCGCTAAATCTGCGGACGACAGCGCCCACGATCACGGCACCGGCGCCTTCGGTGGACGTGCCGAGTTGCTGCTGTCCCTGTTGTGCGGCGCCCTTTTGCTGGCGGGGTGGTGGCTCGGGCGCAAGCTCGGAGACAACGCCGTGTGGTCACTCGCACTGCTGGTCGGCGCCTACCTCTCCGGCGGTTTCTACACGGTGCGCGAAGCCATCGAGAACCTGCGCGCACGACAGCTCAAGATCGACTCCTTGATGGTGGTCGCCGCCATCGGTGCCGCCGTGCTGGGGGAATGGGCCGAAGGCGCGCTGTTGCTGTTTCTTTTCAGCCTTGGGCATGCGCTGGAAAACTACGCGATGGGCCGGGCGCGGCGCGCGATCGAGGCGCTGGCGGCGTTGCGACCGGAGACCGCATTGGTACGTCGGGGCGAAGAGGTAGTCGAGGTTGCGGTCGATACGCTGCAGATTGGTGACATCGTTGTGGTCAAGCCCGACGAGCGCGTCGCCGCTGACGGATTCGTGGTCAAGGGCGAGAGCAGCATCGATCAAGCGGCGATCACCGGCGAGAGCGTTCCGGTCGACAAGCGCCCGGCACCGGATCCGGCCGCGGCACGCGAGCGGCCCGACGCGGTGGACGCGGCGCACCGCGTATTCGCAGGCACCATCAATCAGGGTCGGGTGCTGGAGATTGAAGTTACCCGACGCGCCGAGCAGAGCACGCTGTCGCGGATTGTCGAGTTGGTGCGAACCGCGGAAAACCAGAAGTCGCCCACCCAGCTGTTTACCGACCGCTTCCAGAAGATCTTCGTACCCGCCGTGCTGGCGCTGGTGCTGCTGCTGTTGTTCGCAGGATTCGTACTGGACGAGCCGTTCAGCGCGACCTTCTATCGCGCCATGGCCGTGCTGGTCGCGGCCAGTCCCTGTGCGCTGGCGATCTCGACACCCAGCGCGGTGCTCAGCGGCGTGGCCCGTGCCGCGCGCGGCGGTGTGCTGATCAAGGGTGGCGCGCCCCTGGAAACTCTGGGGGTATTGAAGGCGCTGGCCTTCGACAAGACCGGCACGCTGACCGAAGGCCGGCCGCGGATTGTCGATGTGTCGCCGTTCGGCGATGCCAGCGAGGACGAACTATTGAAGGTGGCCATCGCCGTCGAGCAGCTCAGCGATCACCCGCTGGCTGCAGCTGTCGTGCGTGATGGCACCGAGCGACTCGGCACGGCGGACCTGCCAAGCGCGACTGACCTTGAGAGCCTCACCGGCAAGGGACTGCGCGCCGTGGTGGATGGTCAGCCGGTTTATCTGGGCAAGAAGAGTCTGTTCTCCGAGATTGACGGTGAGTCGCTGCCGGCTGATCTCGCCAAGCAGGTTGAAGCTCTGGAGTCGGAGGGGCAAACGACCTTCGTTGTGCGCCACGGCGATCGTTACCTGGGTGCTATCGGCCTGATGGATACACCGCGAGAGGCCGCGCGAAATGTGATCGTGCAGTTGCGCGAGCTGGGAATGACCCAGATGGTGATGCTTTCCGGCGACAACCAGCGCGTGGCCGATGCCGTGGCGCGCAGCGTCGGCATCGACCAGGCCTTTGGCGACCTGATGCCCGAGGACAAGGTCGAGGCAATCAAAAAGCTGCGCACAGCAGGCGAGGTCGCCATGGTGGGCGATGGCGTCAACGACGCGCCGGCACTGGCCAGTGCATCGGTGGGCATTGCCATGGGGGCGGCGGGCTCAGATGTCGCACTGGAAACAGCGGACGTCGCCTTGATGGGCGATCAGCTTGATCGTCTACCCTTTGTCGTTGGCTTGAGTCGCCAGACCCGCCGGATCATTCGACAGAATCTGTGGGCGAGCCTCGGGATGGTGGCCCTGCTGGTTCCCGCTACCATCTTCGGCATGCGGATGGGCGTGGCTGTGCTCTTTCATGAAGGCTCCACCTTGCTGGTGGTGGCCAATGCGCTTCGTTTGCTGGCGTACCGTGAGACGCCGAAGCCGTGACCAACCGCATGCTTCACGCGTCTCGCGCACCCTCGCGCAAATTCATGAAACATGCGACTGGGAGCGCTTGCAGTCGATTATGCACAACGCCTCGCGCGGGTTGTGCCGGGCTCTCTCATCGGTCATGCTAAAAAGGTGAAGTGCCTCGTCGCCAATCTCCGCCAACACGTCGCTCGTCGCTCAGCCGGGCTGCGCGCGCTGTTGTGCTTGCTGATCTTGAGTGTGTTTTTGTCGAGTGTGCCGACGGGCGTATTGCATGCCCATGCCGATGCCGAACCTGGCCACGCGCATGAGGTGGCGTCGCCCGACGAGGAACAGCCGACTGCGTCGGATGACGAAGGCCCCGCTACCCTGCACTTCCACGAAGCCGCCGGTGTCACTCAGGCGCTCGCCGAACCTGTCGCCCCAGTGATCGCTTGCCTGCCGCCGGTGACATGGCAGGCGCATCCGCCTGCGGCTGATCCGCAGCTTACCCCTCGATCTCCGCCGCACCGACCACCCATCGCCTGACCTCGCTGATTCTGCCTGCCGTCTCAACGGCAGGTGACTGCGTGTTGACAGCGATGGAGGTGACTTGTGCATTCGTTTTGCCGTTTTTCCCTGGCCGTGGCCGGGGTGTTGGGGCTGTGCCCCTGCTTGGCCGCGTCCCAGGAGTTGCGACTCGAAGAAGCAGTCGAGCGCGTGCTGGCCAGCCACCCAAACCTGCGTGCGCAGGGTGCCGAGGTGATCGCTGCCGAGCGGGCGGCCGAACTGGCTTCGCTACGGCCGCCGTTGACACTGGGCGGCGATCTGGAAAATGTAGCGGGTAGCGGCCCACTGAGCGGCGTCCGGAGCGCCGAAGCAACGGTGCGCCTCAGCCGTCTCATCGAACTGGGCGGCAAGCGCGAGGCGCGCATGGCTGTCGGTGAGGCCGGCGTAGCTCGACAGCGTCACGCCGCCGAACTGGCGCGGATCGATGTGGTGGCCGATGCCAGCCGTCGTTTCGTAGACGTGCTCGCCGACCAGGCGCGCGTCGCCATCGCTCGCCACGGGGTCGACCGTGCGCAAGACACCGTGAGCCAAGTGAGCCGCTGGGTGGCCGCCGGCCGCAGCCCCGACTCGGAAAAGATCCAGGCCGAGATCGCGCTGAGGCAGGCACGATTGGCGCTCGAGGACGTTGAGCACGAGTTGCTTACCGCGCGAATGGCGCTATCCGCGCTTTGGGGACAGCGCGAACCCGACTTCACAACGGCCACCGGCGATCTGGAGACGCTACCCGCGGTGCCGTCGCTGGAGACACTGGCCGAACGACTGCCGCAAAACACCGACCAACAGGCCCTCGGTTTGGACCTGGCATTGATCGAGGCGCGCCAGCGCGCGGCGGCAACCACCGCCACACCTGACCTGTCGCTCTCGCTGGGTGTCCGGCGGTTGGAGGCTTTCGACACTCAAGCCCTGGTCTTTAGTGTCTCGGTGCCTCTTGGCAACGCGCCGCGATCGGCTTTGGCGGGGGCGCAACTGCAGGCTCAACTCGATGCCACGCAGGCACGTCGCGAAGTCGCCGGTCATGACACCTACCGACGCCTGTTCGCGCTCTTCCAGCAGTTGCAACACGCCCGCCATGTTTTCGACACCCACCGCGATGGCCTGATCCCGCAGGCCGAGCAGGCACTGGAGCTGAACCAACGTGGCTACGAGTTGGGGCGTTTCAGTTTCTTCGTTCTGATTCAGTCCCAGCAGCAGCTGGCGCAGCTGCGCATCGCGCGCATCGAAGCAGCGGCGCGCTACCACGCCCTGCTGGTTGACATCGACCGCCTCACGGCCACTTCCGGAGCCGCCACGCCATGACCCTTCGTTGCAGTCTTATCCTCATCTGCGCCCTGTTGATTGCCGGCTGCGGCCAGTCCACGCCCGAGGCCATCACCACCGAGGTTGCCAGTGGCGATTACGAGCGCGGCCCGCATCGGGGACGCATGCTTCGTGAAGGCAACTTCGCCCTCGAGGTCACCATCTTCGAGACCGGCGTTCCGCCTCAATATCGCCTGTACGCCTATCGCGACAACCAGCCACTGCCCGCCTCCGACGTACAGGCCACCATCACCCTCGGTCGCCTCGGCGGCAGGACTGATCTCTTCACTTTCAAGCCCGAAGGCGACGTGCTGATCGGCGATGGCGTGGTCGTCGAGCCGCATTCCTTCGATGTCAGCGTCGTGGCCCGCGAAGGCGGACGCGAACACCGCTGGGCGTTCGCCTCCTACGAGGGGCGCACCACGATTCCCGCCGCCGTTGCCGAATCCTCCGGCCTCCGGACGGAGAAGACCGGGCCGGCGACGTTGCGCACCCAGTTGCCGCTGATCGGTTCGGTGGCCATCGACGAGAATCGCCGGGCGCGGGTAGGCGCCCGCTTCCCCGGCGTGGTGCGCGACGTGCGTGTAGGCATCGGCGAATCGGTGACACGCGGTCAGGTGCTGGCGACGGTCGAGGCCAACGAGAGCTTGCGAAGCTATGCAATCACCGCGCCGATCGCAGGACAGGTCATCACGCGCAACACCAACGTGGGTGACATCGCCGGCGACGCGCCGCTGTTCGAGATCGCCGACCTCTCCGAGGTCTGGGTCGATCTGCACGCGTTCGGCAAGGATCTGCCACGGCTCAAGGCGGGTCAGCCGGTGAGCCTGATCAGCGCCGTGGGTGAGGCCCGCGCCGAAGCAACGCTCGAACGCCTGCTGCCCATCGCTGCAGCCGGCAGCCAAAGTGCGATCGCTCGGGTCCACCTGTCCAATCCCGACGGGGTCTGGCGTCCAGGCCTTGCCGTGAGCGCCGATGTCACCGTGGGCGAGCGCGTCGTGCCGCTGGCGGTCCGCACGGCCGGCTTGCAGCCGTTCCGCGACTTCACTGTGGTCTATGCGCAGGTTGGCGACACCTACGAGGTGCGCATGCTGGAACTGGGTGAGCGCGATCCGGACTACGCCGAAGTGCTGGGCGGCATCGACCCGGGCGTGACCTACGTGACCGAGCAGAGCTTCCTGATCCGCGCGGACATCGAAAAGTCCGGCGCCAGCCACGACCACTAGAGGATCGACCATGCTTGAGCGCACGATCCGAATTGCCATCGGCCACCGCTGGTTGGTGCTGTTGATGGCGCTGGCCCTGGCGACACTGGGCGCCTGGAACTTCACCAAACTGCCGATCGATGCCGTGCCGGACATCACCAATGTCCAGGTGCAGATCAACACCGAGGCGCCCGGGTATTCACCGCTGGAGTCGGAACAGCGGGTGACCTATCCGGTCGAGACCGCACTGGCCGGGCTTCCGAAGCTCGAGTACACGCGGTCGGTGTCGCGTTACGGCCTGTCGCAGGTCACCGTCGTCTTCGAGGATGGCACCGACATCTATTTCGCGCGCCAGCTCGTCAACGAACGCCTGCAAAGTGTGCGTGCCCAATTGCCGGAAGGCATCGAGCCCAAGATGGGCCCGATCGCGACCGGCCTCGGTGAGATCTTCATGTACACGGTCGAAGCGGATGCTGACGCGCTCACGCCCGACGGTAAGCCGTGGACGCCCACCGACTTGCGCACGCTGCAGGATTGGGTGGTCCGCCCGCAGTTGCGCAATCTGGAAGGCGTCACCGAGGTCAACACCATCGGTGGCTACGTGCGGCAGTTTCATGTGACCCCGGATCCGCTCAAGCTGGTCGCCTACAGCCTCACGCTGCGCGACGTCATGGACGCGATCGTGCGTGGCAATGCCAACGTCGGGGCTGGCTACATCGAACGCGCTGGCGAGCAAACTCTGATCCGCTCACCGGGCCAGGTCACCGACATGGAGGGGCTGGGCCGGATCGTGGTGGCGCGCCGCGGGGGATTGCCGATCCACGTGCACGACATCGCGGAGGTCATTGAGGGCACCGAACTGCGCACCGGCGCGGCCACCGAAAACGGCCGTGAAATCGTGCTCGGCACCGTGTTCATGCTGGTCGGCGAGAACAGCCGCGCGGTGTCCACGCGCACCGACAAGCGTCTGGCCGAGGTCAACGCCAGTCTGCCCGCGGGCGTGACCGCGCGGCCGGTCTACAACCGCACCGATCTGGTGGATCGCACGATCGCCACGGTGCAGAAGAATCTGCTCGAAGGGGCGCTGCTGGTGATTGCGGTGTTGTTTGCCCTACTAGGCAATATGCGAGCGGCGCTGATCACCGCAGCGGTGATCCCGCTGGCCATGCTGATGACGATCACCGGCATGGTGCAGAACCGGGTGTCGGGGAATCTGATGAGCCTCGGTGCGCTGGATTTCGGCCTGATCGTCGATGGCGCGGTGATCATCGTGGAGAACTGCATCCGCCGCTTCGGCGAGGCCCAGCACCGCCTGGGCCGCCTGCTGACCCGGGACGAGCGGTTTGAGCTGGCGGCCAGTGCCAGCGCTGAAGTGATCAAGCCCAGCCTGTTCGGCATCTTCATCATCACGGCCGTGTACCTGCCGATCTTCACCCTCACCGGCGTGGAGGGAAAGATGTTCCATCCGATGGCATTCACCGTGGTGATCGCACTGGTATCGGCGATGCTGCTGTCGCTCACCTTTGTGCCGGCGGCCGTCGCCATGTTCGTCAGCGGCAAGGTCGAGGAAAAGGAAAATCGCGTGGTCCTGGGCATCAAGCGGATCTACGAGCCGCTGCTCGAACGGGCGATCGCGTGGCGGATCGGCGTCGTGGCCGGTGCCGCGGTATTGGTCGTCGTGTCGGGCATGGCAGCCGCGCGTCTCGGCACCGAGTTCATTCCCAACCTCGACGAGGGCGATATCGCGCTGCACGCCCTGCGTATCCCGGGCACCAGCCTGAGCCAGGCGATCACCATGCAGACGGCGCTGGAGGCGCGCATCAAGCAGTTTCCGGAAGTGGACAAGGTGGTGGCGAAGATCGGCACCGCGGAAGTGGCCACAGACCCGATGCCACCGTCGGTCGCCGACACCTTCATCATCATGAAGGATCGTTCGGAGTGGCCGGATCCGGGCAAGACCAAGGCCGAACTCGTTGCCGAAATGGAGTCGGCGGTGTGGCAGATCCCCGGCAACAACTACGAGTTCACCCAGCCGATCCAGATGCGCATGAACGAGCTGATCGCCGGCGTACGCAGCGACGTGGCGATCAAGGTCTACGGCGACGACCTGGACGAGTTGTTGCGGCTCGGCGAAGAGATCGAAGGCGTCATCAACCGTGTGGCTGGTGTTGCCGATGCCAAGACCGAGCAGGTTACCGGGCTACCGGTCCTGTCCGTCGTACCGGATCGGGCGGCCTTGGCGCGCTATGGACTGTCAGTCGGCGACATCCACGACACGCTGTCGGTCGCCATGGGCGGCAAGACGGTCGGCCAGATCTTCGAGGGCGATCGCCGCTTCGATATCGAGGTGCGCCTGCCGGAGTCCTTGCGCACCGACTTGAATCGGTTGTCGGCTCTGCCGATTCCGCTGCCGGACTACGATGACCCACCGACGGCTGACGTACCCGACTACGTGCCGCTGGGCGAAGTGGCGTCGCTGGATCTGGCCCCGGGCCCGAATCAGATCAGCCGCGAGAACGGCAAGCGCCGCGTGGTGGTGACGGCCAATGTCCGTGGACGCGACCTTGGCTCATTCGTGGAGGACGCCCGTCAACAGATCGAGGCCAGCGTTGAACTGCCGGCCGGTTACTGGATCGAGTACGGCGGAACTTTCGAGCAGCTGATCTCGGCCAGCCAGCGCCTGCAGATCGTGGTGCCAGTCGCGCTGGTGCTGATCTTTGGTCTGCTGTTCATGGCCTTTGGCTCGGCGCGCGATGCGGCGATCATTTTCAGCGGCGTGCCGCTGGCGTTGACCGGCGGCGTGTTCGCGCTGCTGCTGCGCGACATCCCGTTCTCGATCTCAGCAGGCGTGGGCTTCATTGCGTTGTCGGGTGTCGCGGTGCTGAACGGCGTGGTGATGATCACCTTCATCCGCAAGCTGCGTGAACAGGGCGACCGCCTGGAGGATGCGATCCGCGATGGCGCGCTGGGTCGATTGCGCCCGGTGCTGATGACGGCGTTGGTAGCGGCACTGGGCTTCGTGCCCATGGCGCTGAACGTGGGCACCGGCGCCGAAGTGCAGCGACCGTTGGCCACCGTGGTGATCGGCGGCATCCTGTCTTCGACCCTGCTGACGTTGCTGGTGCTGCCGGCGTTGTATCGCCTAATGCATCGCGACGACGACGTGCCGGCGACGACGGCCTGAGGTTCGCGATGCTGGATATCCTGCGCAACCGCACGTACCGCCAGCTGTTTCTGGCGCAGATGGTCGCGCTGGCCGGCACGGGCCTCGCGACGGTTGCGCTCGGCCTGCTGGCCTTCGATCTGGCCGGTAGCGACGCCGGACGCGTGCTGGGGACGGCCCTGGCGATCAAGATGATCGCCTATGTGACGGTGGCACCGATCGCCGCGGCCTGGGCCGTGCGCTTTCCGCGGCGCGCGGTGCTGGTGGTGCTCGATGGCATACGGCTTGGCGTGGTGCTGGTCCTGCCCTGGGTCGACCAGCTCTGGCAGATCTACGCGCTGATTTTCCTGTTGCAGGCGGCATCGGCGGGCTTCACCCCACTGTTCCAGGCGACCATCCCGGAAGTCCTGCCGAACGAGGCTGACTACACCCGGGCACTGTCGCTCTCGCGGCTCGCCTACGACCTGGAAAGCCTGCTCAGCCCGGCACTGGCCGCGCTGTTGCTGCTGGTGATCAGCTATCAGGGACTGTTCCTCGGCACGGCGGCTGGATTCTTTGGCTCCGCCCTGCTGGTGTTGTCGGTTGCACGGCTTCCGGCTACCGCCGCGCCGCCGTCGAGTGCAGGCCCGTGGAAAAAATTGACTCGCGGAACGCGCCTCTACCTCGCCACGCCGCGACTGCGTGGGCTGCTCGCATTGACCATGGCTGCGGCGGCCGGCAGTGCGATGGTGATCGTCAACACCGTTGTGATCGTGCGCGATGGCCTGGCCCGCCCCGAAAGTGCCGTTGCCATCGCCTTGGCGGCTTTTGGCGCCGGCTCGATGCTGGCGGCGCTGGTGCTGCCGCGCTGGCTGGATCGCCACAGTGACCGCGCGACCATGATCGGCGCCGCGCTGGTCATGACTGCCTCGCTTGCGGCCCTCGCCGTGCTGTGGCGCCTGCTGCCGACCGCGCACTGGCCTGTACTGCTGGCGGGCTGGTTCGTGGTCGGCGCGACTTATTCAGCGGTGGTGACGCCCGGCGGACGGCTGCTCCGACGCTCGGCCCACGCCGCCGATCTACCCGCCCTGTTCGCCGCCCAATTCTCGCTATCGCATGCCTGTTGGCTGGTCGCCTATCCCTTGGTGGGTGCGCTCGGCGCCAGCGCCGGCATGGACATCGCGTTGGCGGCCATGGCTGCGCTGGCGGCGACCGGCACCGCAGTCGCATGGAGGGCGTGGCCCGCGGCCGCGGACAGCACGCTTATCCACTCGCATCCGGACCTGCCGCTCGACCACCCGCATTGGCGCGAGCACCCGAGCGATCCTGCCAGCCGTCATGCGCATCCGATCGTGATCGACGATCTGCATGTGCGCTGGCCCGCACGCTGAGGTCCCCTGCTTGTTTCCCCAGGAGTCATTGATGACGTTACCGACGCGGCTGTTTTCTTCCACCGCATTGAGGTGGTCGCTAGGATTCATTGGTCTGTTGCTGGTCCCCGCGCTGGCCTGGGCACATGGGGTAGCCGAGGGCGACAAGAGCTTCCTCGAGCAAAGCGCCGGTCTGCAGCTGATCGTCTATACCTACCTCGGCGCCAAGCACATGGTGACCGGCTACGACCATCTGCTGTTTCTGGCCGGCGTGGTGTTCTTTCTTTATCGGCTCAAGGAAGTCGGGATCTACGTCACCCTGTTTGCCGTTGGCCACAGCGTTACGCTGCTGTACGGCGTGCTCAGCGGCACCCATGTCAATCCGTTTCTGGTCGACGCGATCATCGGCTTTTCGGTGGTCTATAAGGCCTTCGACAACCTCGGAGGTTTTCGTCGCCTGTTCGGGTTTCAGCCGAATACCAAAGCGGCGGTGTTGATCTTCGGCTTCTTCCACGGCTTCGGCCTCGCCACCAAGCTGCAGGATTTCGAACTGTCACCTGAAGGACTGGTCGGCAACATGCTGGCGTTCAACGTGGGCGTGGAAATCGGCCAATTACTGGCCCTGGCCGGCATCCTGATCGTGATGGGCTTCTGGCGCCGCAGTTCCGCCTTCACCCATCAGGCCATTGCCGCCAACACCGTATTGATGATCGCCGGCTTCGTGCTGATTGGTTATCAGCTCACCGGCTATTTCGTTTCCTGATGAGGTCTCTCATGTCCCACAACCATTCGCCTGCCTTGCCGAGCACTGCCCGACTTGTGAGGGCCACGTTGTTTTCGATGCTTGTCGCCGCCGTGATCCTGGTCACCACAGTGCTGCCAGCCGAATACGGTATCGACCCGAGCGGGATCGGTGCCCGCTTGGGTCTGAACGCACTGCACACAGTCACTGATGCGGGCGCATCCGAGGGCTCCGCGACGATCGCGGCCGCAGCCGCCACCCCAGCGGCGGTGGCGCCGGACAGCACGGCCACTGATGCCGCGCTGGCAGCCAAGGCAGAAGCCGCCTTCGGTGCGAACGCGGGTCAGGCTTTCGAAGTAGCGGCTTACTCGGCGAGCATCGGAGAGCTTCGTCACGACACCTTTTCGGTGACGCTTGATCCTGGCAAGGGTGCCGAAGTGAAGGCGGCGCTGAAGGCCGGCGAAGGCCTGGTGTTTCGCTGGACCGCCAGCGCGGCCGTTGCCGTCGACATGCATGGCGAAGCACCGGCCGCAAAAGGCACCTGGACCAGTTACGCCGTCGAGTCCGCTCAGCGCGAAGCGGCCGGCACCTTCGTGGCCTCGTTCGAAGGTACACACGGATGGTACTGGCAGAACCGCGGCACCGAGACCGTCACCGTCGACATCGAGGTGACTGGCTTCCAGCCCGCGTTGTACCGGCCCTGACATTCCGTTCCATCAACGTTTTTTCCGCGGCAGATGCTCTGCCGCGCTTTCCCAGGAGCAACACCATGAGCATGCGTTCCCTATCCGTAACCTCGCTGTTTGTCGCATTCCTGTTTGCCGCGAGCGCCCAAGCGCACGATCCGTCGCTGCACGAGCTGCCGGCAGCAAAGGCCAAGCACACCACCTGTGAACAGCTGGCGGACACCAAGCGCTATTCCGCCGAATTGGCCGACAAAGCACTGAAGACGAAATGCGATGCCGATGAAAAGCGGACTCAGAAGAATGAGGGCGGCAAGGTCGACGACAAGGACGACTGACGTCGGGTTGCCTGGGTCCAGTTGGACCGCCTGACTTCATCGTTGGAAGACAGTCGGGCAGGCGGAACGTCCAGGGATGCGGCTGGCATCCCGTGGGCGCAAACTTAACGCTGGTCCTGGCTGCCGGTCCAGGGCACGCCGAGCGAGAAGCGGGAGGGCAGCGTGCAGAACCCACTCAACGCAGGCAAGCGCTGGGCTCTGCTGTATCCGGGTGACCGCGCGATGCGCAATCGCGCCGATCCCGCCGAAAGTCGATTTTCCGAGCTCTTCGCGGCGTTGGCCGCGGCCGGCATTGCCGCCGAGCCAGCCGTCTACAACGACGACTTCGTCTACGAAGTCCGCGTCCAGTTGCAGCGGGTGCGCGGCGTGTTGGTGTGGCACAACCCGATCGAAGGCGGCCGCACCCGGCAGGTGCTCGACGCCATGCTGCGCGACGTGGCCGCGCAGGGCGTATTCGTCAGCACCGACCCCGACACGATCCTTCGGCTCGGCACGAAAGATGTGTTGCTCGCGGTCCGTGATCTTCCATTCGGCAGCGACGCCTGGCGCGTCGACAATCTCCGGGAGGTTCGCTGCGCAGTGTTGGCGCGATCGACGAACGGCCCGCGCGTTCTGAAGCAGCCGCGCGGGCACAGCGGCATCGGTGTGTGGCGGATCGAGGCGACGGGCGACGGATGTTTTCTCCTGCGCCACGCCCAGCGCGGCGCGATCGAAGAAACCGTCGACGTCGACACCCTGCTGCAGCGGCTGGCGCCGTACTTCGCGAACGGCGGCCATATGATCGACCAAGCTTGGCAACCGGGACTCGCCCGAGGCATGACCCGCGCTTATCTGGTGCGCGACCGCGTAGCCGGTTTCGGCCACCAGGCGGTCAATGCGCTCTATCCCGCGACCGTGGGGGCTGCCCCACCCACGCCAGGACCGAGGCTATACAGCGGCCCCGACGATCCCCGCTTTCAGCGCTTGCGCGCGTGTCTAGAGCACGACTGGCTGCCCATGCTGTGCGAGCGCGCCGGAGTCAGGCCGCGGGCGCTGCCGTTGCTCTGGGACGCAGACTTCCTGCCCGGCGAAGATTCCTCCGGGGAAGAGCGCCGCGTGCTCTGCGAGATAAACGTCAGCAGCGTGTCGCCCTTCCCGCCGTCGGCCATTGCGCCCTTGGTGTCGGCGGTGACTGGCGTGCTCGCGTATTCAGCGCTGTGAATCTCCTGTGGCACTGCATCGAGTCTTTGGTCGTTCAACTCGGGTGGTGCGCATCGAAGGACTGGCGTGTTTGCGTCGTATCCGGCGGGCTGATTGCCGACATCGAACACGAGCCGGGAGATCGCTCGAATGGAGAGCCCTGTGCGCCTGCGACGCTGTCACAGATTCCGAGACGGTGTCGCCACCGCGGATCGCCTCAAATGCTCGCCAGCATCAAGTTTCCGTCGTTCGGTAACCTAATGGCCATCGCTTCGGCGAACGACACCAAGGCAGACCGCGTGATGGTCGTTGTTGCGCACCAACAGCCCAAGAAGGAGTGACAACCGTGCGCTGGACTTGGGGGTCATTTCGGAGCGACTTAGTGGTCGTTTGCCGTCACAGACTTTGTGCTCGATTTCGGCCCTGATTTGTGGTCAGAAAAACGCCACTGTCACAGGACGTGTCACAGAACCTGTCACAGGCGATTCGGAGGCCGAAAAAACAAAAGGGCCAGTGACCGTAAGTCACTGACCCTCTTGATCTTCTTATGGCGCGCCCGGAGAGATTCGAACTCCCGACCACCAAGTTCGTAGCCTGGTACTCTATCCAACTGAGCTACGGGCGCGTTGAGCCGCGAATTATGGGTAGCTGACGGCGGGTCGTCAAGCCTTGTTTTGTCCGGAACCATCCAGAAGCAGCCAGCGCCCGGCGTTCGCGTCGCGATCCGCTGCACAGCCGACCAGCAATGCCCGGGTCGTGATGGCCGCGCGGCTCCTTGGCTTTGAAGACCAAGGCTGTCCATGCCACACCTCACTCGACGACCGATCTGACCGGGGCCCTGCATGCTAGTGCCCTGTCCCGGAAGTACATCGCAGAATTCGCTCGGTCTGCGCCGCCGATGCTGCGTTCCTCGTCGTCACCATAGCGCTGCTATGCCTCCTTCTCGCGCCTTGCCTCGACGACGAATCCGCGTCGCGACTTCAACAACATACGTCCGGGACAGGACACTAGCGCGGTGAGCTTGAGCGACGATCGGCCCAGAGACCGTTATGCTGCGCGCCTTTCCATGCACCGAGCCACATCATGTCCGATACCCCTCCCGACCGCCTCGACGTCAACCCGCGCAGCCGTTTCCACGATGCCGCCCTCATCGAGCGCGGCGTGGGCATCGCCTTCAACGGCAAGGAGCGCACGGATGTCGAGGAGTACTGCATCAGCGAGGGCTGGATCCGCGTGGCGGTAGGCCGCGCTACAGACCGCCGCGGCAACCCGATGACCTTCAAGCACAAGGGCAAGGTCGAAGCCTGGTTCCATGACGTGGGTCGCGCTCCGACGGCGTCCGGCGAGAGCAGCGAGTCCTAGCCGCTGCGCGCGCCGAGCAGGGTGATCGGGCCCGGCCGACATCGACGACACCTGCCAGCTACCGCAAGCCGCAGCGGCTTCAAGCATCGGACGATTGCGATCTCCCCTTCAGGCATCTGAAATCGTGCCCCCTCCTTGGCGTATGGCTGTCGGGGGAAACCCAGACATCCTCGATACCGTCACCCCCGCGTGGGCGGGGGTCCAGCTTCCGCTCTCAACCCGTTGATATCGTGTCCAAGGACTGGATTCCCGCCTGCGCGCACTGCTGTCCGGGGAGAGGAGCGGACCTTCGGCGCTCATCCGCGTAGTGGGCGATTCTCAGCGGAAAGCGAAGGTGCGAGGACTCGCTTTCGACCCCCTCGCACTGCAACGTCCCGAGGTCATCCCCGAGTAGGCGCACTGCTGTCCGGGGAAAAAGTTCGGGCCTCTTTGAGCGGAGTGCGTAGGTGCGAGGACTCGCTTCCAGACCGAACGTCCCGCAAGGTTCCGACGTCATCCCCGCGTAGGCGGGGATCCAGCTGTTTGAAGGCCTGTTCAAGGCTGGCAGAGCAGGAGCTGGACCCCCGCCTTCGCGGGGGTGACGAGGTTGCGGGGGTATTGACGTTCCCCGGACAGCGATTCGCTGAAGAACACCGCCCGGCGGCGGCCCCTTCACTAATGGCGGAGAGAGAGGGGTGAGCGCGGCCTGCTTGCGAGCCGAAAGGCTCGCGGCCGCGCGAACGCCAGCGGCCATGCAGGGCCGCTGGCTGGAAATCACTCGACCGGAGCCGTTGATGAGAGCCGCCCGGGGGCGGCCCTTTCACTAATGGCGGAGAGAGAGGGGTGAGCCGGCGCGCTTGCGAACCGCACGGTTCGCGCGCCGACGAACGCTGCCGGCCATGCAGGGCCGGCAGCCGGAAATCACTCGACCGAAGCCATCAAGTAAGAGCCGCCCGAAGGCCGCCATTTCATTGACTGGCGGAGAGAGAGGGGTGAGCGCGGCCTGCTTGCGAGCCGAAAGGCTCGCGGCCCCGCGAACGCCAGCGGCCATGCAGGGCCACTGGCCGGAAATCGCTCGACCGAAGCCACAAATGAAAAAGCCGCCCAAAGGCGGCATTTTCATTTATGGCGGAGAGAGAGGGATTCGAACCCTCGATAGAGCTTTTGACCCTATACTCCCTTAGCAGGGGAGCCCCTTCGGCCTCTCGGGCATCTCTCCGGGACTGCGTGCCTCGCGGTGGCGAAGCAGACGCGGAAGTCTATCCGCTGGACCGGGGCGGGTAAACCCCTCTCGCTCAGCTGGATGGTTCGACTGCAACCTCACCCTCCGCGGGCGCGGCGTCGTCGCCGTCACGGCGGATGCGTTGGTAGATCTCTTCTCGATGCACCGAGACATCCTTGGGCGCATTAATACCGATGCGCACCTGGTTGCCTTTGACGCCGAGTACGGTGACCGTCACCTGGTCGCCAATCATCAGCGTTTCGCCTACACGTCGGGTCAATATCAGCATTTCGCGTCTCCCTCGCGACCGGCTTGTCCGGGTGGCCCCTACCACCCTGTGCTGCCGTTTCGGACTTGCCGGCTGTCCCTGGCGCGTGGCGCTGCGGGTCCTCGCCCGATACTAGCCGAGCAGCAGAGCGCGCTGCAATAAAGGATCGCGGGGCCTGTCGACCCCGCAGCCTCAACCTGCCCGCTGGGCGACCCAGTCACTGACGCCGCCGAGCGCTGCGATCAGTGCCGGGCCGTCCTCGCCGCCGCCCTGGGCCATGTCCGGACGGCCGCCGCCCTTGCCGCCGATCTGTCCGGCGACATGCGCGACCAGCTCGCCAGCCTTGACCTTGCCCTGCGCCGCGCCGCTGACTCCGGCGACCAGGGACGCCTTGCCGTCGCTGGCGGCGGCAAGCAGGATCACCGCATCGCCGAGCTTCTGCTTGAGCACGTCGACGCTGTCGCGCAGGGCCTTGGGCTCGATGCCTTCCAGGCGCGCTGCCAGCACCTTGAACCCGCCGATCTCCACAGCCTGTTCCACCAGGCTGCCGGTGGCACCGGCAGCGGCCTTGGCCTTGAGCGCCTCCAGCTCCTTGTCGAGCTTGCGCTGGCGCTCGATCAGCTGGCGCACCTTGTCGACCACGTCGGCGGCGCTGCCGCCGGCAAGGCGCGCGACCTCGGCCAGCCGCGCCTCTTCCTCGGCGACATGCGCCAGAGCGCCGTCGCCGGTGACCGCCTCGATACGCCGCACGCCGGCGGAGATGCCGCCTTCGCTGACGATCTTGAACAAGCCGATGTCGCCGCTGCGCTGAACGTGGGTGCCGCCGCACAGCTCGGTGGAGAAGCTGCCCATGCGCAGCACGCGGACGTTCTCGCCGTACTTCTCGCCGAACAGGGCCATGGCGCCGAAGTCGAGGGCCTCCTGCATGCCCATGTGGTGGACTTCGGCCTCGACGTTGCGGCGGATTTCCTCGTTGACCATGCGCTCGATGGTAGCCAGCTCGTCACTGCTGATCGGCTGAAAATGCGAGAAGTCAAAGCGCAGCCGCTCCGGCGCGACCAGCGAGCCCTTCTGGGTGACGTGCTCGCCGAGCACGCTGCGCAGGGCGGCGTGCAGCAGGTGGGTCGCGCTGTGGTTGAGCACGATTGCCTGGCGGCGCTCGGGGTCGATTCCTGCCGTCACGCTTTCCCCGACCGCCAATGCGCCGGATTGCAGACGGCCGATGTGGCCGTGAAAAGCGGCCGAGAACTTCTGCGTGTCGCTGACCTCGAAGCGCGCCTCGGCCTCGCCGGCAAGTGTTCCGCTGTCGCCGGACTGGCCGCCGCTTTCGGCGTAGAACGGGGTCTGTTCGAGGAACACCACACCCTGTTCCCCCGCTTCCAGGCGCTGCACTGGCAGGCCGTCGCGAAGCAGGGCAACGATGCGACAGCCTTCGGCGGACAGGTCGTCGTAACCAAGGAAGCGGGTCGGCGCCAGCTTGGCCACCAGATCCGAGGGCAGGTTGCCGGCCGCCGCGAACTTGCTCGCCTCGCGGGCGCGCTCGCGCTGCTTGTCCATTGCGGCTTCGAAGCCGGCCATATCGACGCCAAGGCCGCGCTCGCGGGCGATGTCGGCGGTCAGGTCAACCGGGAAGCCATAGGTGTCGTACAGGCGAAAGGCATCTTCGCCGGGGATCTGGGCGCTGGCGCGTTGGGCGATGTCGTTGAAGATCTTCATGCCCGAGTCGAGCGTCTCGGCGAAGCGCTCTTCCTCGGCGCGCAGCGCTTTTTCGACCAGCTCGCGCTTGGCCACCAGTTCCGGATAGGCCTCACCCATCAGCTCGACCAGTGGTGCGACCATCTTGTGGAAGAAGCCGCCGCGCACGCCGAGCATCCAGCCATGGCGCAGGGCGCGGCGGATGATCCGGCGCAGCACGTAGCCGCGGCCCTCGTTGCTCGGCAATACGCCGTCGACGATCAGGAAGCTGCAGGCGCGGATGTGGTCGGCGATCACCCGCAGCGACTTGTTGGCCAGGTCCTCGGTGGCGGTGAACTCCGCCGCGCTGCGGATCAGCTTCTCGAACAGGTCGATCTCGTAATTGCTGTGCACGTGCTGGAGCACGGCCGAGATGCGCTCAAGCCCCATGCCGGTGTCGACGCAGGGCGCGGGCAGCGGCACCAGGCTGCCGTCGGGCTGGCGGTCGAACTGCATGAACACGTTGTTCCAGATCTCGATGAAGCGGTCGCCGTCTTCATCCGGACTGCCCGGCGGGCCGCCGGCGATATCCGCACCGTGGTCGTAAAAGATCTCGCTGCACGGGCCGCAGGGGCCGGTGTCGGCCATCTGCCAGAAGTTGTCCGAGGCGTAGGGCGCGCCCTTGTTGTCGCCAATGCGGATGATTCGCGCTTCGGGCAGGCCGATCTCGCGATGCCAGATGTCGAACGCCTCGTCGTCGCTGTGGTAGATCGTCACCAGCAGCTTGTCGGCGGGAATCTGCCAGACGCCGGTGAGCAGCTCCCAGGCATAGCCGATCGCTTCGCGCTTGAAGTAATCGCCGAAGCTGAAATTGCCGAGCATCTCGAAGAAGGTGTGGTGGCGCGCGGTGTAGCCGACCGAATCCAGATCATTGTGCTTGCCGCCGGCACGCAGGCAGCGCTGCGAGCTGGTGGCGCGGCTGTAGCTGCGCTTCTCACCGCCGAGGAACACGTCCTTGAACTGCACCATGCCGGCATTGGTGAACAGCAGGGACGGATCGTTGCCCGGCACCAGCGGGCTGGAGGCCACCACGGCGTGACCCTTGGAGCGGAAGAATTCAAGGAAGTCGGTACGGATCTGTGCGCTGGTCTTCATGGCTGGAACGGTCGGCTCGGCTGTTTGGGGATGGCCCGCGATGGCCCGGCCGGCGCGCCTTGGCGCAGCAGCACGGGGCAGGCCTTGGCGGCCTGGGGCGACCGCTTAGGCTAGCAGGGATGGGCCGCGGGTGGAGCCTTGCGGGCAGTCAAAGGGCAGCGCGGATGACACGCCCTTGTCGCGGTTCAGGGTATGTTTGTGCGCTCGACCGAAATCCGATGGTGCCCCATGCGCAAGAACTCTCTCGCACTGCTGATCGCTTTTGCCCTGACTGCCTGCCAGCCGGCCGCGGACAGTCAGGCCAGCGGCAGCGCCGCTTCCGGCGGCAGCGCAAGCCCCAGCGCGGCGACCGCCAGCGCGCAGGAAGTCCTCTCCGTGCCGACCCAGCTGGGCCCGGCGACGGTCACCACTTTGGCCCGCGGCCTTGCCAATCCCTGGGGCATGGCCTTTCTTCCGGACGGCGACATGCTGGTCAGCGAGCGCGGCGGCGCCCTGCGCCGGGTGGCGGCCGACGGCAGCGTCTCGGCCCCGCTCAGCGGCGTACCGGCGGTGGTCGCCGAAGGCCAGGGCGGCCTGTTCGATGTGGTGCTTTCGCCGAGCTTCGGCGAAGACGGTCTGGTCTATCTGACCTATGCCGAGCCGGGCGAAGGCAAGCTGGCCGGCACCGCCGCCGCCCGCGGCCGGCTCGAAGGCGACGGCCTGGTCGATGTCGAGGTGATCTTCCGCCAGTCGCCGAAGACCGACTCGCGGCACCACTTCGGCTCGCGGATCGTGTTCCACGGCGAGCACCTGTACATCACCATGGGCGACCGCGGCGACCGCCCGACCGCACAGGATCTGGGCAGCCACATGGGCACCGTGGCGCGGATCTTCCCCGACGGCCGGGTACCCGAAGACAACCCCTTCGTCGGTCGTGAAGGCGCCCAGCCGGAGACCTGGTCCTATGGCCATCGCAACCAGCAGGGCGCCGCGCTCAATCCGTGGACCAATGTGTTGTGGACCCACGAGCACGGCCCCAAGGGCGGCGATGAGATCAACATTCCCGAGGCCGGCAAGAACTATGGCTGGCCGCTGATCACCTATGGCATCAACTACTCCGGCTTCCCGATTCCCGAAGCCGAGGGCGAGGCCAAGGAAGGTCTGGAGCAGCCGCACTATTATTGGGAAGTCTCGCCCGGCGTCAGCGGCATGGCCTTCTATGACCATGCGCGCTTCCCGGCCTGGCAGCGCTCGCTGTTCGTCGGCGCACTGGCCCAGCGCGCGCTGATCCGCAGCGTGCTCGACGAGAACAACCAGGTCACCGGCGAGGAGCGCCTGCTTGAAGCCCAGGGCTGGCGCATCCGTGACGTGCGGGTCGGTCCGGACGGAGCGGTCTACGCGCTGACCGACGAGGCCGATGGCCGTGTGCTCAAGCTGGAGCTCAAAGGCTGATCGCCGTGGCTGGCGCACGCATCGGCGCGGCGGCGCTGCTTGCCGCCCTGCTGCTGGCGGCGACGCCGGCACGCGGCGCGCAGCCCGATGGCGGCTTTCCGCAATGGCAGATTGCCACGACCGGAAAGGCCAAGGCGCTTGCCGCGGCCGCCGGGCGCCAGGACCTGGCCGCGCTGCCCGAAGGCAGCCTGCACCTGCTGCGTGGTCAACCGGCAAAGCAGGCGGGCGACTGGCAGCTGACCCTTCCCGGCGGCCAGCGCCTGCAGCTGAGCGAGCCGCAGATCAGCGAGCATGCCAATGGCGACCGCAGCCTGACCGGGGCGATCGACGGCGAAGGCGTAGGCCACTACGGCCTGTACACGGTCGGCGCCGAAGCCAGCTTCGGTCTGTTCGATTCGCCGCATGGGCGCTTCCGGCTCGAGAGCGCCGGCCAAGACGGCTTCCTGATCGAGCTCGACCATCCGGCACTGACAACGGCGGCAGCCGATGACAAGTCGATCAGCCTGCCCGGCGACCGACGCAGCGCGGCCTCAGCTGTGCCCGCGCAGCCAGCCGGGAGGTCCGACGCCAAGGCCGGCACGCTGATCGATGTGCTGTTCCTGTACAGCAACGATTTCGCCCTGCGCTACCCGGGCAGCAGCGCGCAGACCCGGATCAACCACCTGGTCGCGCTGAGCAACCAGCTGTTCGCCAACAGCGGCGTCGATCTCGCGGTACGCGCGGTCGGCATCGATCCCAGTGCGTATCCCGATTCCGAAAGCGGCGGCGACAACGGCACCGCCCTGCAGCGCATGGCCGATGCGCTTGCCGGCGGCAACAACATCCACCCCGCCTTCTCCAACCTGCGCCAGCGTCGCGACCAAGTCGGCGCTGATCTGGTCAGCCTGTTCTGGCCAGCTGATATCGAGACCCGCGGCAGCTGCGGCATCGCCCGATTGTTCGGCGGCGGCGCAAATGCCGGGGTCAACGTGGTCGCCGACGGCTTCAGCTCCTGGTCGCTGTGCGCTGACGACGTGCTCGCCCACGAGATCGGTCATAACCTCGGCGCCGAACACCAGAACGGCGCCAACTCACCGAACGCCGGCTTCGGCACCGCCCACGTGGTACTGAACCAGTTTCATACCGTGATGGGTTCGTTCGGCAGCGGCAATCCGGACCGCGGCCGGCGCCTGGCGCGCTTCTCCAACCCGCTGCAGCTGTGCGGCGGACGGCCCTGCGGCCGGGCCGGCTTCGCCGACAACGCGCGACGCATCCGCGACAACATGGGCGCGCTGGCCGCTTACCGCGCCGCCAGCAGCAGCGCCCCGCCACCGGCGACCGTCGCGCCGATCGACCCCGACAGCGATGGCGACGGCATTGCCGACAGCGCCGACGCCTTTCCCTTCGATGCGCGCTATCGCAGCGACCGCGATGCGGATGGCACGCCGGATGAGCTGGACGCCTTCCCCGATGACCCGGCCGAATCCGCCGACACCGACGGCGACGGCATCGGCAACAACCTCGACGCCGATGACGACAACGACGGCGTACTCGACATCGAGGACGCCTTTCCGCTGCTTGCCAGCGAACAGCGCGACGGCGACGGCGATGGCATCGGCGACAACGCCGATGCCTTCCCTGCCGAGCGCCGCGAATGGCGCGATACCGATGGCGATGGCCTCGGCGATAACGCCGATGCCGACCGCGATGGAGACGGCGTAGACGATCTGGCAAGCGGCGACACTCGCGCATCCCAGGACCTGCTGGTGATCAGCGCCGGCAATGACCGCCTGCTGCGCTATGACGCCGACAGCGGGCGGTGGTCAGGCATCGAGGCCGCCGAGGCGCATATCCCGCAGGTGTTCGGCTCGCAGGCCGGGCTTGCCTTCAGCCCCGCCTTCAAACTGCTCTATTCGACCAATGCCAGCGCCCTGCGCCGCTACCAGCGACACGACGGCCAGCGCCTGGATGAATTCATCGCCGGCTACCGTGGCGGACCTGGACCGGGCTTTCTGTCCGGATTTCCGGCCGGGCTCAGCCTTGCCGCAGACGGCACGGTGTTCAGCCTCGACACCAGCGGCAGCCTGCAGCGGCACGATCCGATCAGCGGAGAGCCGCTGTCCGGCGGCGAGTTCGGCCGCACCCCTCTGCGCTCGCCGCCGCGCGCCACGGCGACCACGGCGGACGGCCTGCTCTGGCTGCTCGAGCGCAACGGAACACTGACTTCCATCGATATCGCCAGCGCCAGCCTGCGCCGCCAGCTGGTGCCGAGCTTCACCGGCGGAATCGCTGCGCTCACCGATCCGGTGGCCCTGCTGGTCGACAGCGACGGCCGCCAGCTGCTGGTCGCCGACGCCGCCGAACACCGCGTGGTGCGCATCGACCCCGAACGTGCCGGCGATGCGCGGGTGCTGATCGCAACGCGCGCCGGCGGTCTGGATACGCCGACCGGCCTTGCCAGGCTCGCCGATGGCAGCCTGGTGGTCAGCAGCAGCGCCACCGATGCCCTGCTCCGCTTTGCCGCCGATGGCAGTCCGCTGGGCCGTTTCGACCGTGGACCAGAGGGCTTGCTCGAAGCGCCGCGCGCCCTGCTTGCGCTGCCCAAGGTCGGCGATCGATTCCCAGACGACGCACAGCGACAGCTGCTGCCGGTGGCCGGCGGCTGGGCCAATCCGGCGCGGCTCGGCCATGGCCTTGACCTGCAGAACGCCGGCGACCAGCTGGCGCTGATCTGGTACACCTTCCGCGAGGACGGCCGGCCGATCTGGTATCTCGCGCTGGGCACGCTGCAAGGCAGCCGCTGGCAGGCCGAGCTGCTGCAGTTCCGCTGGCAGGATGGCCTAGCCACTTCGCAGCCGGTCGGCAGCGCCCAGCTTGATTTCGCCGACGAGCGGAACGCCATGTTCAGCTGGGTCCTGCCCGGCAGCAGCGGCAGCGAGCCGATGCACCCGCTGGATGTCGGACCGAGCAGCCGCACCCAGTTCCCCACCGCTGCCTGGTTCGACCCGGGTGAGCCGGGCTGGGGCCTGTCGGTCACCCGGCAGGGCGGCGTCGACTACGCCATCGCCTTCCTCTATGACCTCGCTGGCGATCCCAGCTGGCTGGCGGGAGCCGCGGACGATCCAGCCGATCCGGCGCGCTTTTCGATGTTCCGCTACGACGGCCCGACCCGCTGCCCCGGCTGCCCGGGAGCCGCCGACGCCAGCCTGGCGCCGGCCGGCACGCTCGAGTTTGTAGCCGATGACATCGAGGTGGCCAGCTTCCGCTCCGAGCTTGCCGCCGATGTCCTCGAATGGCAGCGCGACGAGCGGCCACTACGCCGCCTGACCGACACCCCGACCCAGCCCAATGGTGACCCGCGGGCGCCCTGAGGCCCGGGGCAGCAAGCTGAACCGCTGGCGCACGTTCAGCTGATTTGGCCGCTGCGTTCAGGCACGCAGTGGCAGATTGCATGCAGGCGCCGCAGACTGCGGCGATCGGCTGCCGATGATCGGCAACTCGCGGAGGAGCGCATGAATCGACTCGCCCTTTCCACCTTCCTGCTGGCTGGCCTTGCCAGCGCCGGCGCTGCTCTCGCCCAGGATTACCAGCGCGGACGCGCGGTGGACCGCGCCGAGCAGCGGATCGGCGGCCAGCGCCACGACGCGCCGCGCTACGACTCGCGCGACGACGCCCGCAACCATTCGCGCGCCGAACAGCGGCGCGACAACGGCGCCTATTGGAACAACCAGCGAGACAACCACTGGGAACGCGACGCAGAACGCTCGCGCGACTCGCGCTTCCATGCCGATCCGGGCAAGGCCTACCGCCACGACGACCGCAACTGGCAGGTCGACCGCGGCCTGCCGCATTCCGATCCGCGACACAACCGCTACCGCGATGATCGCTATCGCAACGATTACCGCAGCGACTGGCGCAACGACTGGCGCGACTCGCGCTGGCGCAGCCACTGGCGACATGGCTGGGAAGGCAACCGCTACCGGGCCGCGGTGCGCTACCACTACCCGCAGGGCTATTCGCGCTACCACTGGCGCGTCGGTTTCACCCTGCCGGGCGTGTTCCTGAGCCGCAGCTGGTACGTCGACTACCAGCCCTATGGCATTGCCCCGCCGCCCTACGGCTGTCGCTGGGTGCGCGTGGATGGTGATCTGCTGCTGGTCGAGCTGGCCAGCGGCTACATCGTCGACGTGCTCTACGACTTCTACTACTGAGCAGGCGCCGCGGCCGGCGCCAGTCCGGCTGCGGTGAAGCTGTCAGCCGGGCTCGGGTCCGTCGAAGTCGCCGAGGTCCTGGTCTTCCAGCTCGGCTTCCAGCTGATCGATCAGGTCGCTCTCCAGATCGGTGTCGTCGAACTGGGCGATATGGAACAGCGCATCGCCCTGATTGACCACGGGCAGGTTGGATAACCCGATGACCAACCCGTCCCGGCGGCTGAGCACGGCGACCTCGCCGGCACCGAACGGGTCCGAGATATAGCCAAGGCGCTCGCCCGTGGCCACCGCTGCACCGAGCGCCACCAGCCTGCGGAATACGCCACCGGCCGGCGCCCGGAGCCAGTGGCTGCGCTTGGCCTCAAGGCTGGTCGGGCGCGGCGCGTGGCCGGCGATCATCCCCAGCGAACGCATCACGCCAAGCACCCCGCGCAGGCCGGTGCGCACCGAGATCTCGTCAAAGCGCAGCGCTTCGCCAGCCTCGTAGAGCAGGACCGGCACCCCGGCCTCCTGGGCGGCCCGGCGCAGCGAGCCATCGCGCAGCTGGCTGGACAGCATCACCGGCGCGGCGAAAGCTTCGGCCAGCTCGCGCAGCCGCGGATCGGAAAGGTCGGCACGGACCTGGGGCAGGTTGACCCGATGCACTGCGGCGGAATGCAGGTCGATGCCGACATCGCTGCGCCGAACCACCTCCTGCATGAACAGGTTGGCCAGCTGCGAGGCAAGTGAACCCTGGCCGTGCCCGGGAAACATCCTGTTGAGATCGCGACGGTCCGGCAGGTAGCGCGAGTGGGCGATGAAACCGAAGGTGTTGACCACCGGCACCGCCAGCAGGGTGCCGCGCATGCGCTGCAGGGCGCGCGCCCGCAGCAGGCGGCGGATCACCTCGACGCCGATCACCTCGTCGCCGTGGATCGCGGCGCTGAGGAACAGCACCGGGCCCGGCTGACGACCGTGCAATACCTGCACGGCCAGGGTCATCGGCTGATGGGTGGACAGCACGCTGATCGGCAGCTCGACGGTCTGCCGGTCTCCGGCAGCCACGCTCTGCCCGCCGATCTCGAAGGGTTTGCGTGCGGGGCGCTTTGCGGCGGTGCGAGGGCTCATGGCGGCAAGCATACGGGACGCTGGTGTCCTGTTCCGGAAGTATGTTGTTGCAGTCGCGACGCGGATGCGTCGTCGAGGCAAGGCGCGAGAAGGAGGCATAGCAGCGCTATGGCGACGACGAGCAACGCAGCATCGACGGCGCAGACCGAGCGAATTCTGCGATGTACTTCCGGGACAGGACACTAGTGTCCTTTTCCGGAAGTATGTTGTTGAAGTCGCGAAGCGGATGCGTCGTCGAGGCAAGGCGCGAGAAGGAGGCATAGCAGCGCTATGGCGACGACGAGCAACGCAGCATCGACGGCGCAGACCGAGCGAATTCTGCGATGTACTTCCGGGACAGGACACTAGTGTCCTTTTCCGGAAGTATGTTGTTGAAGTCGCGAAGCGGATGCGTCGTCGAGGCAAGGCGCGA
>CAYGMG010000026.1:0-36473 GCA_964350895.1 uncultured Lysobacter sp. | reverse complement strand
AGCCTGTCGCGCTGCGGTCGCGGATACGATCCGCTCCCACAGAAAGCCGGCGCAAAGGATGGGCCTCGACGAACGGCAAATGTGCGCCTCAAACGGCCGGTGCGGCGCTCGGCGTTGCTGGAGACGCTTGCTGGCAGGACGCGCGCCGTGAGCGCGTGATGCTGCTACCCGCCTAGCGCGAAGCGTCGGCTGCCGGGGCGACGGGTCGGGTCAGGCTGAGCTTGCCGACCTCGACGCCGGGCAGTTCGCGAAGGCGCTGCAGCAGTTCGGGTTCGGCACGCACGCCAAAGCGGCCATTGGCGTCCAGGCTGCCGCGGGCGACAGGGACGGTCAGATCCAGCCGCAACGGCGTCTGTCCCGGGCGGAACTCGGCGAGCAGGCTTTCCAGTTGGGCCATGACTGCCGGATTGCGGGCGTCGACGCGCAGGTCGAGGCGCCGCGCCAGGCGCGCGCACTCGGCGCGGAAGTCCCAGGCGTGTTTGACCCTGAGCGACCAGCCGCCGTTGAACTCGTCCTCCTGCAGGTTGCCCTCGACCAACAGAATGCGGTCACGGGTCAGCAGCTGCCGGTAGTTCATGCAGGCATCGCGGAAGAACGCCGCTTCGACCCGGCCGTAGCCGTCCTCCAGCGCCGCGAAGGCCTGGGTGTCGCCGCGCATGCGGACCGCGGTGACCAGGCCAGCGAGCAGGATGTAGCCAGCCTCGAAGCGCGCCCCGCGCTTGTCGGCATAGGCTTTCTCCAGCTGGCCGAGCCGGTAGCCGACGATCTGGTCGAGCAGCTCGCGGTGGGCGTCCAGCGGATGTCCGGACAGGTACCAGCCAAGGGTGTCGCGCTCGCCGTTGAGCAGCACTTCGAGCGGGGCCTCGCGGCACTCGGGCAGGCTGAGCTGGATGGGCTGGCTGGCGCTGCCGCCGAAAATGTCGATCTGCCCGGCAGCGCGGTCGCGGGCCAGCTGCTCGGTGGCGCGCAGCACCTCGGGCAGCTGCAGCAGCAAGGAGGCCCGGTTGCTGCCCAGCGCGTCCAACGCGCCGGCGTTGATCAGGGCTTCCAGCACCCGCTTGTTGAGCTTGCCGGCATCGACCCGCTGGCAGAAGTCGAGCAGGTCGCGGTAGGGCCCGCCGCGCTCGCGCTGCTCAACGATCGATTCCACCGCGCCGCGGCCGACGCCCTTTACCGCGCCGAGCCCGTAGCGCAGCACCCCGTCGCCAACCGCCTCGAACATGTAGGTCGAGTGGTTGACGTCCGGGGCCAGCACCTTGAGCCTGAGCGCGCGCACCTCGTTGAGGAAGCCGACCACCTTGTCGGTGTTGTCCATGTCCGAGGAGCACACCGCAGCCATGAACTCGGCCGGAAAGTGCTGCTTGAGCCAGGCGGTCTGGTAGGCCACCAGGGCGTAGGCTGCCGAGTGCGACTTGTTGAAACCGTACTCGGCGAACTTTTCCATCAGGTCGAAGATCGGCGTGGCGATCTCCGGCGCGATGCCGCGCTCGGCGCAGCCGGATTCGAACTTGGCGCGCTCCTTGGCCATCTCCTCGGGCTTCTTCTTGCCCATCGCGCGGCGCAGCAGGTCGGCGCCGCCCAGCGAGTAGCCGGCCAGAACCTGGGCGATCTGCATCACCTGTTCCTGGTAGACGATCACCCCGTAGGTCGGTGAAAGTACCGGTTCAAGAAGCGGATGTGGATAGCTGACCTCGGTGACCCCGTGCTTACGGTCGCACCATTCGCGGTCCATCCCCGAGCCCAGCGGGCCCGGGCGGAACAGCGCGGCGAGCGCGATGATGTCCTCGAAACGATCGGGCTTGGCCCGCTTGAGCAGTTCGCGCATGCCGCGCGACTCGAACTGGAACACCGCCACCGTGTCGCCACGCGCAAACAGCTTGTAAGTGGCCGGATCGTCGAGCGGCAGCCGGGTGATGTCGAGGGCGGGCTTGCCCTCCTTGAGCAGGCGCCGATTGATCGCCTTGACCGCCCAGTCGATGATGGTCAGGGTGCGCAGGCCAAGGAAGTCGAACTTCACCAGGCCGACCGACTCGACGTCGTCCTTGTCGAACTGGGTGACCGGATTCTTGCCGCCCTCTTCGGCAAACAGCGGGCAGAACTCGGTCAGCGGCTTGGGCCCGATGACTACGCCGCCGGCGTGCTTGCCGGCGTTGCGGGTCAGGTCCTCGAGCTTGAGCGCGAGGTCGACCAGCTCACGGACGTCATCCTCTTCCTTGTAGCGCTGGACCAGCTCGGCCGAGCACAGTTCGGGGTCCTTGGCCGCTTTCTGGCTGCGGCCCAGCGCATCGTCGAGGCAGATACCCAGGGTCAGCGGGATCAGCTTGGCGATGCTGTCGACGAAGCCGTAGGGGTGGCCCAGCACACGGCCGCTGTCGCGGATCACCGCCTTGGCTGCCATGGTGCCGTAGGTGATGATCTGGCTGACGTGATCGCGGCCGTACTTGCGGGCGACGTAGTCGATCACCTCGTCGCGCCGATCCATGCAGAAGTCGATGTCGAAGTCCGGCATCGACACGCGCTCGGGGTTGAGAAAGCGCTCGAAGAGCAGGTCGTAGGGCAGCGGATCAAGGTCGGTGATGCCCAGCGCCCAGGCCACCAGAGAGCCGGCACCCGAGCCGCGCCCGGGGCCAACCGGGATGTCGTTCTGCTTGGCCCAGTTGATGAAGTCGGCGACGATCAGGAAGTAGCCCGGGAATCCCATCTTCAGGATCACGTCGAGCTCGATGTCCAGCCGCTGCCGGTAGCTGGCCTGGTCATGGCCTTCGGCGCAGGGCTGTATCGCCAGCCGGGCGCTCAGCCCCTCGTGCGCGCAATGCCGGATCCAGCTGTCCAGGGTATGCCCGTCGGGAATCGGGAACTCGGGCAGGTAGTAGGTGCCCAGCTGCAGGTCGAGGTTGCAGCGCATCGCCAGCTGGACGGTGTTCTCCAGCGCCTCGGGCAGGTCGGCGAACAGCTCGGCCATCTCCTCGGGCGACTTCAGGTACTGCTCGGCGGTGAACTCGCGCGGGCGTTTGGGGTCGCCCAGCACGCGGCCGGTGGCAATGCAGACCCGCGCTTCGTGGGCCTCGAAATCCTCGCGATCCAGGAAACGCACATCGTTGCTGGCGATCACCGGCAGGGCGAACTGCTCGGCAAGCTCCAAAGCCTTGCCCAGCCAGTCCTCCTCGCCCGCGCGTCCGCAGCGGGTCAACTCCAGATAGAGACGCTGCGGAAACTGTCGAGTGAACTGGCGTAGCAGGGCGTGGCTGCCTTCCTCGCTACCTTCCTGGCAGGTGCGCGCCAGCGGCGAGTCACGACCAAGGATCAGGATCAGGCCATCGGCGTGGTCGCGCAGCCAGTCTGGACGTACCACTACGCGGTCGTCCTGGTGGCCCTCCAGCCAGGCACGGCTGAGCAGGCGCGACAGGCTGAGGTAGCCCTCGAAATGCTGGCACAGCACGCTGATCCGGCCCGGCGGCTGGTCGGGCAGGGCCAGCCAAAGATCGGCGCCTGCGATCGGCTTGACCCCCTCCTTCAGGCAGGCCTTGAAGAACTTGACCAGGGCAAACAGATTGCTCTGGTCGGTCAGCGCCACCGCCGGCATTCCCTGCTGGGCGCAGCGCTTCACCATCTCCGCAATGCGGATGGTGGAGTCGGTCAGCGAGAACTCGCTGTGCAGGTGCAGGTGGACGAAGCGCGGAGACATGGCGGCGGGCGCGATGGCCCTGCAGCGTAGCCGCGGGGGGCGTGATCGACAAGGACTTGACGTCGCGCTTTTCGAACGCAGCGCAGGGACCGCAGCCGCTGTCGGAGGGGAGTCACCGACGGCCATCGCCCTTGATTATCCGCACGGCGGAAGCTGCGGGATCGGGAGACAGGCCGCCAGCGTCGGTGAGTTGGGCGATGCTGTCGGCGCGAAGCAGGCGTTCATCGAGGCCCGTGTGTGCCGCGTAGGGCGTGTCTTGACCCGCCAAATAGTCGCCGGATCAACCACCGCCGCCGCGGCGGGGCGCGATTTGGAGGCCGGGCGGAGCCATCGTGACCCCTGTACCACGGGTCAAGACCCGCACTACGCGAACGTCTGCCTTGCGCCCAATGCGGTCCGCAACGCTGCTATCGCCTGCTGCGGGCTGCCGGTCCCTGGCGGCCCGCGGGCTGTTCCGCGTTGGGGGGAGTGTCCGCGGATCAGTTGACCCGGAAGCGCGGGGCTGCGGCGCGCCGGTCCAGGCGCTGGCGATCGGCCAGCTGTATGCGGCGACGGTGGCGCAGGGCGGCGTCCAGCTCGCTGCGGCGCAGATTCAGCCAGCCTTCGCGGTCCAGCGATCCGCACTGCGGATAGTCGCGGCGGAAGCGGTCGAACTCCTGCCAGGCCAGCCACTCGTGCTCGTGCTCGGCGAGCGCCAGCTCGATGACGATGGCGTCGTCCAGCAGGCCAAACTTGAGGTTGTCGTCGGGGATCAGGTCCTTCTCGTCGACAAAGTAGGCGAGCGCCCCCTGCAGGGCCTGACGGGCGGGTTCGGGCACCACCCAGCGCGGATCGCGGAGCATGCGGATGAGCTCCCCGATGTGTTCAAGATGCGGGCGGAGGAAGGGCGGCAGCGCGCGGGCGCCGGCCTCGGCGTAGTGACGGCTGGCCGCCGTGACCAGCTCGGCGCCGTCGGCCTTCGCCACGCCGGCCACCGCATCGAGCCAGGCCGCGCGAAACGGGGCCAGGGAAGATTCGTTCATGCTGACGTGGATGGCGAGACTCATGGCGATGCTCCTTCTCTTGCTGCGGCAGGGAATGTCCTTGCCCTTGTGATGCAACAAGATGACCCATGGTTGCTTGGCGTGACGCGCCCAGAAGTCATGGCCGTGACTTGCGGCACGGCCAATCCTTAAGCTGGCGTTCGGGTTGCGCCCGGCTTCTTGGTCGAACGGAGGGTTAAGTGGGCTGAAGCGACTACCCCCTGCCGGCGACTACGTGCGGCTAAAGCGAGAGCAGCGCCTGGCTCGGCTGCGCGATCAGCGCATCGCGCACCGGTGCGTAGCTGCGCCGGTGTTCCGCGCACGGTCCGTGTTGGCGCAGGGCGGCCAGGTGCTCGGCGGTCGGATAGCCCTTGTGCCGGTCAAAGCCATAGCGCGGGAACTTCTGGTGCAGTTCGCGCAGGGCGCGATCGCGGCTGACCTTGGCCAGGATCGATGCCGCGCTGATCGCCGGCTCCAGCGCGTCGCCGCCGATCCGCCATTCGCCCGGGCAGGGCAGATCGTCAGGTATCCGGTTGCCGTCGATCAGGGCCAGACGTGGGGCGACAGCCAGCCCACGCAGGCTTTCGCGCATGCCGTACAGGGTGGCCTGGAAGATATTGCGCCGATCGATCTCGGCGGCGTCGATGAAGACGATGCAGTGATCGAGTGCGCAGTCGAGGATTGCGTCGTACAGCGCCTCGCGACGGCGTTCGCTGAGTCGCTTGGAGTCATCGAGGCCCGGCGGCGTGCGCGCCGGATCGAGGATCACCGCGGCGACCACCAGCGGCCCGGCTAGTGGCCCGCGCCCTGCCTCGTCGACGCCGGCAATGCCGGTATCCGGGGTCAGCGCGCGGTAGGTGTTCACCGCGGATCCTCCAGCAGCTCGACCAGGGCCGCGGCTGCGGCGTCCGGATGCGGCGCCTGCAGGGACTCGTGGAGTGCGCGGTAGGCGGGGGCAAGACGGGCCATGGAGCGATCGGTCGGGAGCAGTTCGCCGAGTGCCGCGGCCAGCTTGTCCGGGGTGCAGTCGCCTTGCATGCGCTCGGCCACCAGCTCCCGTCCGGCAAGGATGTTGGGCAGGCTGTAGCGTTCGGTACGCATCAGGCCAAGGCCCTTGACCAGGGCGTGGGTCAGCGCCGCGATGCGATAGCCGACCACCATCGGCCGCTTGGCCAGCAGCGCTTCGAGTGCCGCGGTGCCGGAAGCGAGCAGGACCAGCTCGGCGGCCTCCAGCACCTGCTGTGAGCGGCCCTCGACGATGCGCAGCTCGCGCTGCAGGGCGCACAGCTCGGCCTGCGAGGGGCGCGCCGCATCAGCTTCGGTCGGCGCGGCCACGGCGGCCTCGCGCAGCGCCTGCTCGAAGGCGGCGCGGGTACGTGGCCCGGTCATCGGAACCAGCACGCCAAGTTCCGGTGCTTTGCGCCGAAGCAGGGCCGCGGCTTCGATGAAGGGGCCGGTGAGCCGGGCGATCTCGCCCCGTCGGCTGCCGGGAAGCACGGCCAGCCAGCGCGATCCGGGCTCAAGGCCAAGGCTGCGGCGCGCGGCCTCGGCATCCGGGTCGAGGGCGAAGCGCGCGGCGAAGGGATGGCCGACGAAGCGGGCGTCGACCTCGTGCCGGGCATAGATCGGCGGCTCCATCGGAAACAGGCAGAGCACCCGATCGCAGCTTGCGCCGAGCTTGGCCGCGCGGCCCTCGCGCCAGGCCCAGACCGAGGGGCTGACGTAGTGCGCCGTGCGCACACCGCGCTGCTTGAGCCAGCGCTCGAGGCCGAGGTTGAAGTCCGGGGCATCGATGCCGACCACCAGGTCCGGCTGCCAATCGAGCAGCCGCTGGCGCAGCTTCCAGCGCAGGCGCAGCAGGCGCGGCAGATGACGCAGCACTTCGACCAGGCCCATCACGGCGAGCTCCTCGCAGTCGACCCAGGCGTCCACGCCGGCCCCGCGCATCGCTGGACCGGCCACGCCTGCCAGTTCCACAGAGGGCAGGGCGCGTCGGAGCCCGGCCGCGAGATCGGCCCCCAGCAGGTCGCCGGATGCCTCGCCGGCGATCAGCGCGATGCGCCTAGGCGCTTCGCGCTGTGATTGGTGATGGGTGATTGGTGATTCGTTCAAGCCGGCACTCCCCGGCGCCGCTGGCTGGCTGACATTGCAGGCTGCTTCTCGGTTCGCGATTGCCTCCTGCTTCGAATCACCAACCACGAATCACGAATCACGGCCCCTAACGCACCAACGAACGCTGCGAGCGGTCGATGAAGTCGAGCATGAGCGCTACGTCGGGCGCGCTCTTGGCGGCTTCGGCAAGCTGTGTGCGCGCCTCGGCCAGCGGCAGTCCGGCTTTGTACAGGGTGCGATAGGCGCGTTTGATTGCGGCAATCCGCTCGCGGTCGTAACCGCGCCGCTTGAGCCCTTCGCTGTTGATGCCGTGCGGCTGGGCATAGGTGCCGGCCACGGTGACGAAGGGCGGCACGTCGCGGTTGATCACGCTGCCCATCGCGGTGAAGGCATGCGCGCCGACCTGGCAAAACTGGTGGACCAGGGTGAAGCCGCCGAGGATCGCGTAGTCGTCGACCCGACAGTGCCCGGCAAGCGAAGCGGCATTGGCGAAGATGGTGTTGTTGCCGACGATGCAGTCGTGGGCCATGTGCACATAGGCCATGATCCAGTTGTCATCGCCGATCCGGGTGATGCCGCTGTCCTCGGCGGTGCCGCGGTTGAAGGTGCAGTACTCGCGGATGGTGTTGCGGTCGCCGATGATCAGCTCGGTGGGCTGGCCGGCGTACTTCTTGTCCTGCGGCTCGCCGCCCAGCGCGTTGAACGCGTGGATTCGATTGTCGCGGCCGATCCGGGTCGGGCCGTCGATGACCACGTGCGGTCCGATCACCGTTCCTTCGCCGATCTCGACATCGGCGCCGATGATGCAGAACGCGCCGATGCTGACCGTGTCGGCGATGCGGGCGCTGGGATCAATGACGGCGCTGGCATGGATCATCCGTTGTTCCTTCCTTCGGCACACAGGATTTCGGCGCAGGCGACTTCGCGTCCATCGACGCGTGCCGTGCAGGCGTACTGGGCCATGCCGCGCAGGGTGCGCTTGAGCTCGACCTCCAGCTCAAGCTGATCCCCGGGCACGACCATCTTGGAGAAACGCGCCTTGTCGACCTTGACCAGATAGAAGAGCTTGTCGCGGCGCGGAGTGCCGGCACTTTCCGACAGCTGGGACAGCAGGCCGCCGGCCTGGGCCATGGCCTCGACAACGAGGACGCCGGGCATCACCGGGTTGCCCGGGAAATGTCCCTGGAAGAACGGCTCGTTGATGGTCACGTTCTTCAGCGCACGGATGCGCTTGTGCGGCTCCAGCTCGATCACCCGGTCGACCAGCAGGAACGGATAGCGGTGCGGCAGCAGCTGCTGGATGCGGGTCACGTCGACCGGCAGGGTCAGCGCGGCGTGGGCCTCAGTCATCGGTGGAATCCTTGTCCTGATTGGAGTGGGGTTTTGCCGCCTGGCCCAGGCGGCGGAATCGCGCCGCGCTTTTCCGCCAGGCGCGGACCGGCTGGATCGGCGTGCCCGAGGCGTACTCGCCGGGGCCTTCGAGCGAGCGGCTGACCAGGCTCATCGCATTGACCCGCACCTTGTCGCCGATCTCGATGTGTCCGACCACGCCGACGCCGCCGGCGATCAGGCAGTATCGGCCGATTCGCGCCGAACCGGCAATCGCAGTGCAGCCGGCGACCGCGGTGTGCGCGCCGATCACCACGTTGTGGCCGATCTGGATCAGGTTGTCCAGGCGCACGTCCTGCTCAAGCACCGTGTCTTCCAGCGCGCCGCGGTCGATGCAGGTGTTGGCACCGATCTCGCAGTCATCGCCGATCCGCACGCCGCCAAGCTGCGGAACCTTGAGCCAGCCGCCGGCGTCGAAGGCCAGACCAAAGCCATCGGCGCCGATCACCGCGCCCGGGTGAGCGATGACCCGCTGTCCCAGGCGCACGCGGACCACCAGGGTGACCCGGGCGACCAGCAGGCAGCCGGCGCCGATTTCGCAGTCCTCGCCGATTACGCAGCCGGGTCCGATGCGCGCGCCGGCCGCAATCCGGCTGCGCGCGCCGACATGAACCTGAGGGCCGATTTCCGCCGTCGGATCGATTTCCGCGCTGGCCTCGATCACCGCGCTCGGGTGGATGCCCGGACGCGCGGCGGTGGCCGGCGCAAACAGCGTCGCGATGCGGGCGAAGTCGGCATATGGATTACGGCTGATCAGCACGTCGCCGCGGTGCTGGTCGGCGTCAGCCTGGGCCAGGACCACGGCGGCGGCTGCGCTGCCCGCCAGCTGCCGGCGATAGGCGGGATTGGCCAGAAAGGCGATCTGCGTGGGGCCGGCGGCGGCCAGGGTGGCGACCCCGTCGATCAGCCGCTGCGGGTCGCCGCGCAGCGCCAGGCCGAAGCGCTCGGCGATCTCGCCAAGGCGCAGCGGCGCGCTCACGGGGTTGGCTCCTCGGCCTGTCCGCGCAGCCGGTCGAGCACGCGATCGGTGATGTCGACGCGGGCGCTGGCGTACAGCACGGGGCTCGGCAGGACCAGGTCGATGCCGGCGTCACGGGCGTACTGGGCGACCGTATCGTTCAACTGCAGCCAGACCCGGTCACGCTCTTCGCGATTGCGGCTGGCGAGCTCGTCGCGCAGGCGGTCACGGGCCCGCTGCAGTGCCCGGCGCAGGATGTCGGCTTCGCGGCCAAGTGCATCGGCGTCCGCTGCCGGCATCGATCCGCCCTGCTCGCGCAGCCGGCGCTCGATCTGCTCCAGTTGGCCGCGCTGGCGCTGCAGTTCGGCGTTGCGGTCGGCAAACTCCCGGGTCAGGCGCTGCTTGGCGGCGGCCATCTGCGGCGCCTCGTCGAGCAGGCGCTGCATGTCGACCATGGCGATCCGCGGCGCCGGTTCCTGGGCGGCAACCGCGGAGGCGAGCAGGACCAGCAGCCAGCCGAGGACGCGGAGGACGGGACCTCCGGTCCGTCCTCGGGCGTCGCCTGGCCGGTTCATCTGTGTATCCCGGGGCTCGCGTGGCCGCAGATCAGAACTGGGTGCCGAAGGTGAACTGCAGGCGCTCGACCTCGTCGCCGTCCTGCTTCTTCACCGGCGTCGACAGGTTGAGGATGATCGGCCCGATCGGCGCCTGCCACTGCAGGGCAACGCCAGCAGCCGCGCGGAACTCGCCGACGTCGAAGGCGTCGGTATCGGCGAACACATTGCCGAAATCGAGGAAGGCCGAGACCCGGGTGGTGTCGGAGTCGAGCAGGGTCGGGAAGATCAGCTCGATGGTGCCGGTGGTCTTCAGCGAGCCGCCCAGCGGCTGGTCGAACTCCGATCCGGGGAAGCGGAAGTTCGGGCCAAGGGTGTTGTCCTCGAAGCCGCGGATCGAGCGCACGCCACCGGCGTAAAAGTTCTCGAAGAACGGCAGGCCATCGGCGGTGACCACGCGCAGCAGCGGATCGCCGTTGTCATCCAGCACCGGAACTCGCGGGCCGTTGGGGTCGAACGGGTTCTGTGCGGTGACCTGGAAGCTGCGGGTGATCGAGTCCCCGTAGCTGTCGCCATAGCCGATTTCGGCTGCGCTGAGCAGGACCACGCTGCGCGACAGCGGCCAGTACTTGGCGAACTGGTAGTTCAGCTTGTAGTACTCGACGGTGGAGCCGGGCAGGGTGAGTTCGGCGCTGACCCGCTGGAAGGTGCCGCGGGTCGGGTTGAAGAAGGCGTTGCGCGAGTCGCGCGCCCAGGAGATCTCGGTGCGCCAGGCATTGAAGGTGCGCTGACCCAGCGCATCGATGTAGTCGATGAACGGATCTGGCGTGGCGCCGGGGATTACCGTGATCTGATTGCGGTCGATGCCGAACACCAGGCCGACGGTGTCGGTTTCGGTGATAGGCACGCCAAACACTGCCTGCAGCGCACCGTTGTCGGTGGTGAAGTTGGCGATGTTGGCCTGGCCCTGATCCAGTTCGCGGTAGATCAGGTTGTAGCCCAGCGAGATGCCGTCGTCGGTGAAATAGGGGTCGAGGTAGCTGAAGTCGAAGCGCTTGACGAAGCGGTTGTTCTGCACCGTGAAGCCGACCCGGTCACCGCTGCCGAAGAAGTTGTTCTGCTGTACCGACACCGAGGTGATCACGCCCGACAGCTGCGAGTAGCCAAGGCCGAACACGAAGCTGCCCGAGGTGCGCTCCTTCATGCTGATGACCACGTCGACCTGGTCGGCGCTGCCGGCCACCTGCGGGGTCTCGATATTGATGTCCTCGAAGAAGCCGAGCCGCTGCAGGCGGATCTTCGAGCGGTCGATCGCGGCCTGCGAGTACCACATGCCCTCGAACTGACGCAGCTCGCGGCGGATCACCTCGTCCGAGGTCCGCGTGTTGCCCTCGAACAGGATGCGGCGTACGTAGACGCGCTTGCCCGGCTGGACGTAGAAGTTGACCTTGACCGTGCGCGTCTCGCGGTCGATCTCGGGAATCGGCTCGACCTCGGCAAAGGCGTAGCCGATGTTGGCCAGCACCGAGATGATCGAGTCGCGGGTCAGCTCAAGCAGGCGCCGGGAGAAGGTGTCGCCTTCCTTGATCAGGATCAGTCGCTGCAACTCTTCCGGCGGGATGATGGTGTCGCCGCTGATCCGCGCGCCGGCGATCTTGTAGACCTCGCCTTCGCGGACATTGGCTGTCAGGTACATCTCGCGGCGATCCGGGCCGATCGAGACCTGGGTGCTGTCGATGTTGAAATCGACATAGCCGCGGTCGAGATAGAAGGAGTTGAGCTTTTCCAGATCGCCGGAAAGCTTCTCGCGCGAGTACTGGTCGTCGCGGCGATACCAGGACAGCCAATTGGTAGTGCCCGACTCCCAGCCCTCGACGATCTCCTCGTCCTCGAACACCTCGTTGCCGACGATGTTGATGTGCTTGATCTTGGCCGCCTTGCCTTCCTTGACGTTGATCGTAAGGTCGACCCGGTTGCGGTCGAGATCGGAGATGCTGGGCTCGATCGAGACGTTGTACTTGCCGCGGTTGTTGTACTGGCGGACCAGCTCCTGGGTCACCCGCTGCAGCTGCAGGCGGTCGAAGGTTTCGCCTTCGGCAAGGCCGATGTCCTTCAGTCCCTTGAGCAGCTCTTCGGACTTGATGTCCTTGTTGCCGACCAGGGTGATCTTGTTGATCGCCGGACGCTCGGTGACCTTGATCACCAGAATGTCGCCCTGACGCTCGATTTCGACGTCATTGAAGAAGCCGGTTCGGAACAGGGCGCGGATCGACTCGGCCACGCGGGCGCGGTCGATGCGGTCGCCGCGTTCGATCGGCAGATAGGTGAACACCGTTCCGGCCGAGATGCGCTGCAGGCCATCGACGCGGATATCGGCCACGGTGAAGGGGTCAAAGCCCCGGGTGGGATTCGGCACCAGGGCTTGTGCCGCTGAGAGTCCGGGCGCACAGGCGAGCGCCATCAGGATGGCTGCGGCGATTCGTTTCATTGTCACTTCCGAGAAGAAAAACAGGCTGTGGGCGCTAGCCCACGAGGCGCGCAATATCGTTATAGAAGGCCAAGCCCATCAGCCCGGCAAGGAAAGCCAGGCCGACGTATTGCCCGGCGACGAGCATCCTCTCGCTCACCGGGCTGCCCTTTATCATCTCGATAAGGTAATACAGCAGGTGACCCCCGTCCAAGATCGGGATGGGCAGAAGGTTCATGATGCACAGGCTGAGCGAGAGCACGGCGAGGAAGAAAAAGAACCAGGCAGCGCCCATATCGGCCGAGGCATTGGCGTACTGGGCGATCGAAATCGGGCCGGACAGGTTCTGCAGCGAAGCCACGCCGGTGACCATCCGGTAGAGCATGCCGAGGGTCGCTCCGGTCAGTCGCCAGGTCTCCTTGAGCGCCGCGCCGACCGCATCGATCGGGCCGTGGCGCAGGATCGCGTCATGCGGGGCTTCCGTGCGCTCGGCCTGGATGCCCAGCATCCAGCGGCCGCCGTCACCGCTCTCGGCGGGCGACCAGGTCGGCGTCAGGGTGCTGTCGAGTCGCTGGCCCTGGCGCTCGTAGAGCACCGAGACGCTGCCGCCTTCTGGGGGAAGATCGCTCAAAATCAGTGATATGTCGTCGAAATAGCCGACATCCCTGCCGTCCACGGCGAGGATGCGGTCGCCCGCCCGGAGCCCGGCCTGCTGCGCTGCGCCGCCCTCCAGCACGTCGCCGACCATGGCCGGCAGGAGTAGCTGCTGCGGAATCAGGCCGATCCGGCGCATCGCCTGGCTTTCGTCGATGTCGCGATCGATCCGCGACAGATCAAGGGTCAGGGAGCGGGTCCCGCCGTCGCGCTCGACCTCCAGCTGCACCGCGCGACGGTCCATCACCGCCGTGGTCAGGGCCATGCCGGCATGGGTCCAGGTGGGCACTTCCTCGCCGTCGATGCGCAGCAGGCGGTCACCGAGCTGCAGCCCGGCCGCGGCCGCGGTGTCGCTGGTCCGTCCGACGATCGGCGCGTAGTCGCCCTTGCCGACCAGGAACATCACCCAGAGCAGGAAGATCGCCAGGATCAGGTTGAACAGCGGGCCGGCGGCGACGATGGCAAAGCGCTGGCCGACGGTCTTGCGGGTGAAGGCCTGATCCAGCTCCTGGCGGGGCACGTCGCCCTCGCGCTCGTCGAGCATCTTGACGTAGCCGCCGAGCGGCAGGGCGGCGACCACCCACTCGGTGCCGTCCTTGCCGATCCGCTTCCACAGCGGCGCGCCGAAGCCGACCGAGAAGCGCAGCACCTTGACCCCGCAGCGCCGCGCCACCCAGTAGTGGCCGAACTCGTGGAAGGTGACCAGTACGCCGAGGCTGACCAGCAGCCACCATACCGATCCAAAGAACTCCGTCATGTCGCTGTCCTGCGTTGTGCGCCGCGATGGCCGGCGATCCAGTTTGCCGCGGCCCGGCGGGTACGGGCGTCAAGATCAAGGCGCTCGGCGAGGGTCTCGCCGGGCGGGCAATCGATCTGCTCGAGCATGTCGGCAAGGCAGTCCGCGATGTCGAGGAAACCCAGTTGGCGCTGAAGGAAGGCTGAAACCGCTATTTCATTGGCGGCGTTGAGCACGGTGGTGGCGCCGATTCCGGCGCGCAAGGCCGAAAAGGCATGACTCAGAGCGGGAAAGGCGACAAGGTCCGGCGCCTCGAAGTCGAGGCGTCCGGCGGCCAGCAGGTCGAGCAGGCCGACTCCGGCATCGATCCGCTCCGGCCAGGCAAGGCCGTAGGCCAGCGCAGTGCGCATGTCGGGCAGACCGAGCTGGGCCAGGGTCGATCCGTCCACATAGTCGACCAGGGAGTGCACCAGGCTCTGCGGATGCACCAGCACCTCGATGCGCTCGGCCGGCATGCCGAACAGCCAGTGCGCCTCGATCACTTCCAGGCCCTTGTTGATCAGGGTGGCCGAATCGACCGAGATCTTTCGGCCCATCGACCAGTTTGGGTGGGCACAGGCCTGCTCCGGGCTGATATCTATCAGGCTGTCACGTGAGCGCCCGCGGAACGGCCCGCCGCTGGCGGTCAGCACCATGCGCCGGATCGCCGGGTGCGCACCGGCCTGGTCGGCCGGCTGCGGCAGGCACTGGAACAGCGCATTGTGCTCGGAATCGACCGGCAGCAAGGTGCCGCCGCTGTCGGCGAGCGCTTTGCGCACCAGGTCGCCGGCGACCACGATCGCCTCCTTGTTGGCGAGCAGGATGCGCCGTCCGGCCTCGGCCGCGGCCAGCACCGAGGGCACGCCGGCGGCGCCGACGATTGCCGCGATGACCGTATCGGCCTCGCTGGCTGCGAGCTGGGCCAGCGCCTCGTGCCCTGCGTGCGCGACGGTTGTCAGGCCCGCTTGTGCAAGCCCGTCGCGCAGCGCAGCGAAGCCGGTGGGGTCGGCGACCACGGCGTGCTGGGGGCGGTGCTGCCGGCAGAGGTCGAGCAGGGCCGCTACCTGGCTGCCGGCGCTCAGCACGCTGACCCGGTAGCGCTCCGGGTGGCGGGCGATGACGTCGAGCGCGCTGCTGCCGATCGAGCCGGTGGCGCCTAGGACCGCAATCCGGATCACAGGCCCAGCCAGAGCTTGCCGAGGGCAAATACGGGCAGGGCAGCGAGCAGGCTGTCCACGCGATCCATGACGCCGCCATGGCCGGGGATCAGGTCGCCCGAGTCCTTGGCACCGCTGTGGCGCTTGATCAGGCTCTCGAACAGGTCGCCGATTACCGAGGCGATGCCGGTGACCAGAGCCAAAAGCAGCATCGGCCCGGCGTAGGAGTAGTCGAGCCCGAGCAGCGGGATGGCTACCAGGGCGACCAGCAGCACGCCGCCCAACCCGCCGAAGAAGCCGGCCCAGGTCTTGCCCGGGCTGATCGACGGGGCCAGCTTGCGCCCGCCGATCCGGCTGCCGACGAAATAGGCAAACGTGTCCGCGGCCCAGACCAGGAACAGGGCGTAGAGCAGCCAGCGCGGGCCGAACTCGCCATCACCATGGAGCATCGCGGCGCCGGCCCAGGCTGGTACCGCCATCAGCAGGCCGGCGCTCATCTTGAGCAGGGCGTTGCCGCGGTTGGCGTCGTGGGCGATCTGGGTGCGGGTCAGCCAGGCGCTGGCCAGCAGCCACCACAGCACGCCGACGGCGACCACGCTGGCGAAGCTGTCCGGCCAGGCAAAGCGCGCGAGCAGGGCCATGGCCGCCGCGTGCAGCAGCAGGACCATGGCGCGCTGGTGCGGCTTGGGAAAGCCGGTCAGCCGCGACCACTCCCACATCCCGACCAGCAGGATGGCGGCGACGATGGCCATGAACCAGCCGGTCGGCAGCCAGAGCACGGCGGCGATCGCCAGCGGCAGCAGGAATACCGCGGTGAGGACGCGCTGCTTCATGCCCGGGCTTCCTCGGACAGCTGCTCGGAAGTCATCCCGAAGCGCCGTTCGCGCTGCCGGAAATCCTCCAGGGCGATGTCCAGCACGTTGGCATCGACGTCCGGCCAGAGCACCGGGGTGAAATGCAGTTCGCAATAGGCGAGCTGCCAGAGCAAGAAATTGCTGATTCGCCGATCACCGCCGGTGCGGATGAAAAGGTCAGGCTCGGCAAGCTCGGCAAGGCTGATCCGCGCGCCGAGCGCCGCTTCGTCGATCTGCTCCGGGGCCAGCCTGCCGGCAGCGACATCGGCGGCCAGGGAACGCGCTGCCTGGGCGATGTCCCAGCGGCCGCCATAGCTGGCCGCAATCGACAGCTGCAGGCGCTGGCCGGCGCGGGTCGCGTCCTCCGCGCGCTGCATCCGGGTCTGCAGGTCGGCGGAAAAGGCGCCGCGTTCACCGATGAAGCGCAGACGCACCGAGCGCCTCGCGAGCTCATCGACTTCGCGATCCAGTGCCCGCATGAACAGCTGCATCAGGGCGCCGACTTCCTCTTCCGGACGGCGCCAGTTCTCCGAAGAGAAAGCGAACAGGGTCAGCGCCTCGATCCCGCGGCCCAGGCACCAATCGATGCAGCGGTTCACCGCGCGGGCGCCAGCGCGATGGCCGATCGTGCGCGGCCGCGCTCGCGACCTGGCCCAGCGGCCGTTGCCGTCCATGACGATGGCGATGTGCCGCGGCAGGGCCGCGGCCGATGGCTCGCTCACGGTGCGGCCTCAGACCGCCATCAGCTCGGTTTCCTTGTCCTTGACCACGCCGTCGACGTCCTTGACGAACTTGTCCGTCAGCTTCTGGATCTCGTCCTCGGCCTTGCGCTCCTCGTCTTCGGTGATCTGCTTGGACTTGAGCAGTTCCTTGATCTGGTGCATGGCATCGCGACGGATGTTGCGCACTGCGACCTTGGCGTTCTCGCCTTCGTGGGAGACGTGCTTGGACAGCTCCTTGCGGCGCTCTTCGGTCAGCGGCGGCAGGTTGATGCGGATCATCTGCCCGGCGGTGTTCGGGGTCAGGCCGAGGTCGGAGGCGAAGATTGCCTTCTCCACCGCGGCGACCATGTTCTTTTCCCACGGCGTGATGGCCAGGGTGCGGGCATCGGAGATCGCCACGCTGGCGACCTGGGAGAGTGGCACGTCGGAACCGTAGTAGTTGACCTTGAGTCCGTCGACCAGGGCAGTGCTGGCGCGCCCGGTGCGCAGCTTGGTCAGGTCATGGCGCAGCGCGTCGACGCTCTTGCTCATGCGGGTTTCGGCGTCTTTCTTGATGTCGTTGATCATGGCCAGCTCCGTGGGTGCCTGGAGGTCATTGCTTGTGGGTCCGGGAAGCGCGCCGTATCCGGGCGCGGTTCCCGTCGCGGGCCGGGCAACCGGTCCGCAGTGCGAGGCGTGGATCGCCGCCGTGGCGGTCGATCCGCAGCGCAGCCATTCTGGCTGCCGTTGTCCGGCCGCGGGTTGGCGGCCGGGGCTTGATGATACGGGCTGCGGTCGGCCAGCAGGGTCAGCGGCGCTTGCCGTGGACCAGGGTGCCGATCGTTTCGCCCTGGACGATGCGCATCAGATCGCCGTCCCGGGACATGTCGTAGATGCGCAGGGGTATATCGTAGTCGCGGCACAGCGCGATCGCCGCGGTGTCCATGACCTTGAGGTCGCGGGTGATCACCTCGTCATAGGTGAGGTCCTCGTAGCGCTTGGCATCGTCGTGCTTCTTCGGGTCCTTGTCGTAGACCCCATCGACCTTGGTCGCCTTGAGCATCAGGTCGGCGCCGACCTCGACCGCGCGCAGCGCAGCGGCGGAGTCAGTGGTGAAGAACGGGTTGCCGGTGCCGGCGGCGAAGATCGCGATGCGCCCCTTCTCCAGGTGGCGGATGGCGCGGCGGCGGATGTAGTCCTCGCAGATCTCGTTGATCTTCAGCGCGCTCATGGTCCGCGCGTAGGAGCCGATCTTCTCCAGCGCGTCCTGCATGGCCAGCGCGTTCATCACCGTGGCCAGCATGCCCATGTGGTCGCCGGTGACCCGGTCCATGCCGGCAGCGGCAAGGCCCGCGCCGCGGAAGATGTTGCCGCCGCCGATCACGACGCCGACCTGGACGCCGGCGCGGTTCACCTCCTGGATCTCGCGGGCCAGGCGGAACAGGACTTCGGGGTCGATGCCGTAGTCCTCACGGCCCATCAGGGCCTCACCGCTCAGCTTGAGCAGGATACGTCGGTACTTCAGGGCTGGGGTGCTCACTGGGCGAATCCGGGCAGACAAAACCGCAGCATTCTAGCCGTTCGCAAGGCGCAGGTCAGAGTGCCGGGCCCCAGTATGCGGAATCGGGCGCAAGAAACGCGCTCTGCGGCGGCGTGCTGGCGTGCTGCGATGCGGGCGATTGCGGGGCGATTGCGGGCGTTGGCGCCGCCGCGGCAGCTTGGCTGCGCCCTATGCCATGGGCTGAACGGGATTCCAGCGCAATCGCGCACCAGCCTCGCGCAGCCAGTGGTCGAATGTGGCCGAATAGAGCAGGTCTCCGGCCGCCGCCAGCTGTCCGTCCGGGGCGAACAACAGGGGCAGGCCGCGGCGCTCCCAGGGCGGAATGCCAAGCGCCTGCAGTTGGTCCTTGAGTGCATGCTGGTGCTGGCGACCGGGCAGCTGGAGGCGCTCGCCACCCAGCCGCAGGCGGATCTTGGCCGTCCATGGCAGCTGGCGCGCGCCGAGCAGCTGCAGGCTGCCGCCTGGCAGGTCGAGCGCGGCGCGGCCATCCCAGTTGCGCTCGTCGAACTCGCAGTTCGCCTCCGGCCCTGCGCGAAGCTCATCCCGGTAACGTTCGACCAGCCAGCCGCCCCAGCGCAGGCTGGCAAATCCGCGCTCAGGCAGGCTCGGCAGGCCGCTGGCCAGCCGCTGGAGCAGCTCGGCCGGCATTTCGGGCGCGCCGAGCTGACGCAGCCAGCGCTCCAGCAGGGGCCGCCGAAGCGTCGGTGCCTGGGCGGCAAGCGGCGCCAACAGCAGGGTGTGCGGGTCCAGTCCGCGGCAGGCCGCAAGGGCCTGTCGACCGTCGGCCTCCCGGGCATCGTCCTCATCGGCCAGCAGGGCGGCGCTATCGGCCAGGGCAAGCGACGCATCCGGCCAGCGCTGGCCGAGCAGGGGCAGGACCTGGCGCCGCAGCCAGACGCGATCGAAGCGGCAGTCGGCATTCATCGGGTCGTCGAGATGGGCGATCTGCTGCTGCGCTGCGTAGTCGGCCAGCTCAGTGCGCGAAAGTCCGAGCAAGGGCCGCCACAGCTGCAGTCCGCCTGGCGCGGCGGCGCGGCGGCGCATCGCGGCCAGGCCGCGCGGGCCGGCACGGCGCAAGAGTCGAAGCAGGACCGTTTCGGCCTGATCTTCCAGATGGTGGGCGAGGACCAGGACGGCGTCGGGGCCAAGGACTTCGGCGATCGCCTGATAGCGCGCCTGGCGCGCGGCAGCCTCAAGGCCGCCGGGGTGGCGCGGGTCGACCTGCACGCGAAGGATCTGGCAGGGCACGCCCCAGCTCGCGGCCTGGCTTTGGCAGTGCGCGGCCCAGCGCGTCGACTGCGGATCGAGTCCGTGATCGACGTGCACGGCCTGGACCTGTCCGCGGCGAAGCCCGGCCAGCGCGTGCAACAGGACGCTGGAATCCATGCCGCCGCTGAAGCCGACCGCCAGCGGCAGGTCGGGCAGGCAGGCAAGGGCGCGCAGCACGGGGTGGCTCATGTCGGCATCCTGCCGCCTGCGCTGCGCCGCGACCAGCGGGTGCCTGCTAATTTGTCCCCATGCCGACCGCCCAACGCCCTCGCGCAATCGCCCTGATGGGCCCCACCGCCTCGGGCAAGACCGCAGCGGCGCTGGCCCTTGCCGAGCGCATGCCGGTCGAGGTGATCAGCGTCGACTCGGCCCTGGTCTACCGCCGGCTGGATATCGGCAGTGCCAAACCCAGCCCCGCCGAGCGCGCCGCGGTGCCGCATCATCTGATCGACATCCGTGAGCCTTTCGAGACGTATTCGGCGGCGGCCTTTGCCGAACAGGCGGCCGAGCTGATCGAGCAGATTGCGCGGCGCGGCAGCGTGCCCCTGCTGGTCGGTGGCACCGGTCTGTATTTCCGCGCCCTGATCGATGGCCTGTCGCCGATGCCGGACAGCGATCCCGCAATACGCGAGATATTGACCGCGGAGCTGGCCAGCCGCGGTCACGCCGATCTGCATGCCGAGCTCGCCAGGGTCGATCCTGCGGCGGCTGCACGGATCAGGCCCAGCGACAGCCAGCGCCTGCTGCGTGCGCTGGAGGTGTTCCGCAGCAGCGGGCGCGCGCTCAGCGACTGGCAGCAGGGCAGCGCTGCCGCACGGCGCTTTGCCGTGCTCAAGCTGGCCCTCTCGCCCGCCGACCGTGGCCTGCTGCATGCGCGGATCGCCGAGCGCTTTCGCGCCATGCTGGCGGCCGGGTTTCTCGACGAGGTTCGCGGGCTGATGGCTGACCCGCGGCTACATGCGGAGCTGCCGGCGATGCGCGCGGTGGGCTACCGGCAGGCCTGGACGTATCTGGCCATTGGCGGCGACGAGGCAGCCTTCATCGCCGCGGGAATCGCCGCTACCCGTCAGCTGGCCAAGCGCCAGCTGACCTGGCTGCGCTCCGAGCCCGACCTGTTCTGGATCGAGCCGGGCGATGACCGGCGCCTGTACCGGCTGGTCAACGGCTACGTCTGAACGGCCGGCCGGTCCGTTCGGCGGCGCCCTCTCCTTGCCTTCGCAGCGCGCGTGTACCATGCGCTTGACTTGCTCGATGCGCCCCCCCATTTGGGAATCAGGCGCTCGGGTGCCGCGGCCCCTTACCAGGTCGCCCACAACAACACATCAGCTGGAGACAAGCATGTCCAAGGGCCAGTCCTTGCAGGACCCCTTCCTCAATGCCCTGCGCCGCGAGCGCGTGCCGGTGTCGATCTATCTGGTCAACGGCATCAAGCTGCAGGGCACGGTCGAGTCCTTCGACCAGTTCGTGGTGCTGCTGCGCAACACGGTTAGTCAGATGGTCTACAAGCACGCCATTTCGACCGTGGTGCCTTCGCGCAATGTGCGCCTCGGCCCTGCGCCCAACCAGGCCGGCGACGACGCGGTCAACGAGGACGAATGATCCGTAACTTGAGCAACAACAGGATGACGGTGGACCGGCGTGTTTGAGCGTTCACGCGGTGGCGAGAACGCGCTGCTGATCCAGCCCTATGCACCCGGCGAGAACGACGAATCGATTCTTGAAGAATTCGCCGAGCTTGCCCGCTCGGCCGGCGCCAAGGTGGTCGGTCGGCTGGGGGCGCGGGTCGAGCGTCCCAATCCGGCCCTGCTGATCGGCAGCGGCAAGGCCGAAGAGGCCGAGGCGATGTGCGAGGCGACCGGCGCTGACCTGGTCCTGGTCAACCATTCGCTGAGCCCAGTGCAGGAACGCAACCTCGAGCGCCTGCTCAAACGACGGGTGGTGGACCGCACCGGCCTGATCCTGGACATTTTCGCCCAGCGCGCGCGATCCCACGAGGGCAAGCTGCAGGTTGAACTTGCCCAGCTGCGCCACATGGCGACCCGCCTGGTGCGCGGCTGGAGCCATCTGGAGCGCCAGCGCGGCGGCGCGATCGGTCTGCGCGGCCCGGGTGAAACCCAGCTGGAAACCGATCGCCGGCTGCTCGCCAAGCGCGTCGACCAGCTGCAGCGCAGGCTGCAGAAGGTCGAGGTCCAGCACACCCAGATGCGTCGTTCGAGGGTGCGCAACGGCGTGCCGCGGGTGGCTCTGGTCGGCTATACCAATGCCGGCAAGTCGACTCTGTTCAACGCGCTGACCGGTGCCGAGGCGTTTGCCGCGGACCAGCTGTTCGCCACCCTTGACCCCACCGTGCGCAGATTGTCCGGCCTTGAGTGCGGGACCTTGACCCTGGCCGACACGGTCGGCTTTATCCGCGACCTGCCGCATGACCTGGTCGCCGCGTTCCGCTCGACCCTGGCCGAGGCGCGCGAGGCCGATCTGCTCCTGCACGTGGTCGATGCCGCCGATCCGGATCGCGATCTGCGCATCGCCCAGGTGCAGGAAGTCCTGCAGGAGATCGGCGCCGGCGAGCTGCCGCAGCTGATGGTGTTCAACAAGATCGACCAGCTTGAGGAGTTCCCTGCGCGGATTGATCGCGATGAGCAAGGCGAGGCGCAGCGGGTCTGGTTGTCGGCGATGGCCGGCGCCGGGCTCGACCTGCTTGGCCAGGCGCTCGGCGAGCGTTTCCGCGAGCAGCGCATCCATCGCTGGGTGCGCCTGCCTTCGCTCTCCGGCCGACTGCGCGCCCGCCTCTTCGAAGCCGGCGCGGTGCGCGCCGAACGCAGTGATGATGAAGGCTGGCAGCTGGAGCTCGACTTGCCGCTGCGCCTGGCCGAGCAGCTGTGCGCCGGCGACGGACAGGAAGCTGCGCAGCTGCGGGCGCAACTGCTTTGCGACATCGGGACGCTGGCCGAAGCCTGAGCGGCGCGGCCACGACCCGGGAATGACATGGGCTGGGCTAGAATCGCCGGCTATCAGAGAAACGTGCTGCCAGCCCGCGGGCGGTCGCACGTCACAGACGGAGTAGTGGCGATGGCGTGGAACGAACCCGGCGGCGGCAAGAAGGATCCTTGGAACGAAGGCGGCGGCGGAAGCGGCGGCGGTGACCAGGGTCCGGATGTCGAGGCCTTCCTCAACCGGCTCAAGGGCGGCATCAACCGCATGTTCGGTGGAGGCGGTGGCGAGGGACGCGGCGGAGGCCAGGGCGGCCCCAACTTCCTGCTGATCGGACTGGTGATCCTCGGGCTGTGGTTCGCCCTTGATGCCTGGGTGATGATCGACGAGCGCCAGCGCGGCGTCGTCCTGCGCTTTGGAGAATTCAACCGCATTCTCGATCCCGGCCCCAACCTCAAGCTGCCGCGCCCGCTGGAGTCGGTGACCAAGGTCGACGTGACCCAGCTGCGCAGCATCAGCGACCAGGTACGCATGCTGACCCGTGACGAGAACATCGTGCAGATCGAATACAACGTCCAGTATCTGGTGGCCGACCCGCGCAAGTTTCTGTTCGGCGCTCGCGACCCGGACGACACCCTCAAGCAGGCCACCGAGAGCGCGGTCCGCGACGTGATCGGCTCCAGCGAGATGGATCAGGTGCTCACCGGTGAGCGCGCCGAGCTCGCCGCCGAGGCTCGACTGCGCTTGCAGGGTACGCTCGACAGTTACAACACCGGCCTGCAGGTCTCGGTGTTCAACCTGCAGAACGCGCGGCCGCCGACCGAAGTGCGCGAGGCCTTCGACGACGCCATCAGCGCCCGCGAGGACAAGGAGCGCATCGAATCCGAAGCCGAGGCCTACGCCAGCAAGGTGGTTCCGGAAGCCCGCGGTGAAGCGGCGCGCATTCGCACCGAGGCGGAAGGCTACAAACAGGCTGCGATCGCCCGCGCCGAGGGTGATGCGGAGCGTTTCACCCTGCTTGCCGACGAGTACCGCAAGGCGCCCGATGTCACCCGTCAGCGCCTCTACCTGGAGACCATGCAGGACGTGCTGTCGCGCAATCGCAAGGTCTATGCCGGCGACGGCGGCAACGTGCTCTATCTGCCGATGGACGGTAGCAGCGGCTCGCCGGCCACGCCGGGTGGGCGCTTGCCGGCGACCACCCCGGTGCTGCCCGGCATGCAGGGCAGCAGCGGAGTCGAGCGTGATCTCAGACGACCTGACCGCAGTGGACGCGAGGAGCCGCGCCGATGAAGCCGATTATTCCCATTGCCGCCATCGTCCTGCTGTTTCTGGCCATGGATTCGGTCTACCAGGTGCAGGAAAGCCAGGTGGCGCTGCGCTTCCAGATCGGTCGCATCGTCGAGTCCGATATCGAGCCCGGCATCCACTTCAAGCTGCCGCTGATGCAGAACGTGCTCAGGTTCGATCGCCGCATCCTGTCTCTGGACGGTCAGCCCGAGCGCTACCTGACCTCGGAAAAGAAGGACGTCAACGTCGACTTCTTCCTCAAATGGCGGATCGCCGACGTGCGGCGCTACTACCAGGCCACCGGCGGTATCGAGCTGAACGCCCAGCAGCGCCTGTCGCCGATCGTCAAGGAAGCGATTCGCAACGAGTTCAACCAGCGCACCCTGCAGGAAGTCGTCGGAGGCGAACGCACCAATCTTGCCGAGCGCTTCGTCGAGGTCGCCAACCGCGGTGCGGTGGAGCTGGGCGTCGAGGTGGTCGACGTGCGGATCAAGCGCATCGACCTGCCCGAGGATGGCCAGGTCATCGGCTCGGTCTTCGAGCGCATGCGCGCCGAGCGCCTGCGGGTGGCGAACGCGCTGCGCGCCGAAGGTCAGGAGCAGTCGGAAACGATCCGTTCGAACGCCGATCGCCAGCGGGTGGTGATCGTCGCCGAAGCCGAGCGCGATGCCCAGCGCCTGCGCGGTGAAGGCGACGCCAACGCCGCCGATACCTATGCCCAGGCCTTCCAGGGCAGCGCCGAGTTCTATTCCTTCTACCGCTCGCTTGAGGCCTACCGCAACGGCTTTGCCGACGGTCAGGGCGTTCTGGTGCTGGACAAGGACGCCGAGTTCCTGCGCTACTTCGAGAACGGCGGCGCACCATTGCGCTGATCCGGCATGCTTAGCGAAGACCTGCTTGCCGCGCTCTGTCTGGTGCTGGTGATCGAAGGCCTGTTCCTGCTCGCCGGCGCCGACGTCTGGAAACGGATGGCAGCGCAGATACAGGAGATCCCGACCGGCAGCCTGCGGATTGCCGGTCTGATGATGGTGGCGGTCGGCCTGCTGCTCTTGCAGTGGGTGCGCTCCTAGGGCGGGCCTTGGCCCGCCAAGCGATTACCTTGCCTTGTCCCAAGCAGTGGAAGCGCGCGGCGTAGTCCCCGGTTCCGCGAGTCCGGGAGCCCGCCCTACAACCACCTGGCGCGCTTGAGCAGGGCGAACACCAGGCCCATGCCAAGTACCGTGCCGCCAAGCATGGCGAAATAGCTGTAGCGGCCGGAAAGCTCAGGCATATGGGCGAAGTTCATCCCGTACCAGCTGGCGACCAGGGTCGGAACTGCCAGAAGCGCGGCCCAGCCGGCCAGCCGTTTCACCACTTCGCCCTGATGCAGCGACACCATCGCCAGGTTGACGCTGAGTGCGGCGGAGAGCATTTCGCTCAGCGTGCCGACCGATTCATTGATCCGCACGGCATGATCGTAGACGTCGCGGAAATACACCCGCACTTCGTCGCGGATCAGGGTCGGGTGGAAGCGCACCAGCTGGTTGAGGATGTCCTGCAGCGGCGTCACCGCCAGGCGCAGCGAGACCAGCTCGCCTTTGAGCTGATAAAGCCGCTGGATGGTGGCGCGACTGTAGGTGTCGCCGAAGATGTCGCTTTCCAGCTCGCGAAGCTGCGCCTGGAAGTCGTCGACGATCGGCATAAGGTTGTCGACGATCAGGTCGAGCACCGCGTACAGCCCATAGCTGGGTCCCAGCGCCAGCAGCTCGGGCTCGCGCTCGCAGCGGGCGCGGGCCGGCGCGTACGAAGCCGAGGCGCCGTGGCGCACGGTCAGCAGGTAGCCGTGGCCGAGGAAGACATGGGTTTCGCCAAAGCGGATCCGCCCATCGACCAGCTGGGCGGTGTGCGCGGCGATGAACAGCGAGTCGCCATAGGACTCGATCTTCGGCCGCTGGTGCGCGTGGTGCGCATCCTCGATGGCGAGATCATGCAGTCCGAATTCTTCCTGCAGGGTTTCCAGCAAGGGCTCGTCTGGCTCCTGCAGGCCGACCCAGACGAAGCCGTCCTGGCTGCGCAGTACTTCGCTGACGTCGGCCAGCGCGATTTCCGGACCACGGCTGCCGTCGGCCTTGTAGGCACCGCAGTTCCTGACCATCTCCGAAAGTTCCACGCGGTCCTCCCGCATCGCCAAGGCTGCGACATTCTGCCGTCAGCGCGGCTCGGACGCTTGCTGCTGATGGCTGACGGGCTGCAGCAGCCGCCATGCGGCCAGATGCACAGGCAGGGCCAGCAGCAGCCATTCCAGGTGGTCCTGGGGACGCACCGGAAGCAGGTATAGCGGCACGGCGAGCAGGGCTGCTGCGGCGCACAGCGCGGCCAGTCGACGTTGCCAGGCCGGCGCAGGCCTTTGCCGCGACAGCGACCACAGCGCGGGCAACAGCGCCAGGGTCAGCGGATTGAGCAGCAGCAGGCTGCGGTTGGCGTAGGCCATCTGGTGGTCGGTCAGGCCCCACAGCGCGAGGCCAAGCAGGCCGAGCACGCCTGACAGGAGCCAGAACACCCCCAGCAGGCTGCGGCCGACGGCGCCGGCTGCGCCGCGGCGGCGCCCCAGCAGCAGGACCACCAGTGCCGCAGCCAGGCCGGCGAAGCCCGCGCCCAGCGCAAACCGGGGCTCTTCGATCAGCGCCTCTGGAAGGGTTTGCGGCAGCAGCCGGATATCGCTTTCGACCAGCGGCTGGCCGTCGGCCAGGCTCACCAGGTTCAGCGCGTCGTGCAGGCGTGCCGGCACGAAGCCCTCGTCCCAGCGCGACAGCGGGCGATCGGCCGATGGCCCGAGCAGCAGGTGGATGCCCAGGTACATCCAGGGCTCCGGAGCCGACAGGCGCAGCGCCTCGCTGCGGTAGCTAAGGCCGCGCGAGCGGCCGCGGGTCTGTTCGATTACCTTGCCGCCGCTGAAACGATCCAGCACGTCGCGCACGCGCGTTGAGCAGTTGTCGAGAAAATAGTCGTAGCCGTACTCGGCGTTCTCCGGCAGCGCGTTCCAGGCCAGAAAGCTGGCCAGCTCGCTGGCGGCGGATCTATTCAGCCGCAGCCATTGCAGCTGCATACCGCGACCTTCCGACTGGTAGTAGGCGAAGTCCTGCTCGAAGGGCAAGGCGACCAGCTGGTAACGCATCTGGCCGCGGGCAAAGCGGAGCAGGAAGCCGGGCTGCTGGAAATCGAAGAAACCGTAGTTGTAGACCGTGCGCTGGCCATCCGCCTGCTCGACCAGCAGGGCGTTGTGGCCGAAGCGCGACCAATACTCAAGGCCCGGCCCCATGGTCAGCACGCCGATCCGCGGCGCGGCGCCGAGGCTGGCGCTGGCCAGCAGCAGGGCCAGGGCCAGCAGGGTCGCCGTGACGAGCCTGCGGCGCAGGACTGACCAGGCGGGATCAGGCATCGGTCGTATCGTCGACCTGCATGTGGAAGCTGTGCGCACGGCGTGCATCGGCGCTGGCCACGCGGAAATGGAAGCGTCCGAGCGCGAGTTCCTCGCCGACCTCGGGCAGGTGGCCGATGGCATCCACCACCAGGCCGCCGACGGTATCGAAGTCGTCATCGGAGAGCTCGGCGTCGAAGCGCTCGTTGAAATCGGAGATCGGAGTCAGCGCGTCGATCAGGAAGTGGCCATCCGGATGCGCGGCGATCAGTGCGTCCTCGTCACGCTCGTCGTCATGCTCGTCGTCGATCTCGCCGACGATCTCCTCCAGCACGTCCTCGATGGTGACCAGGCCAGCCACGCCGCCATACTCGTCGACCACGATGGCCATATGGTTGCGGCTCTGCCGGAACTCGCGGAGCAGGACATTGAGCCGCTTGGATTCGGGAATCAACACGACTGGCCGGACCAGCTCTTGCAGCGGCTTGCGGTCCTTGCCGGCGCAGTCGCGCAGCAAATCCTTGGCGAGCAGGATGCCGAGAATCTCGTCCTTGTCCTCGCCGTGCACCGGGAAGCGCGAATGGCCGCTTTCCACGACGATTTCGAGGATTTCCTCGAAGGATGCGTCGATCGGCACCGAGACCATTTGCGTGCGCGGGATCATCACGTCACCGACCTGCTGGTCGGCGACCCGGATCGCACCCTCGATCATCTCCAGCGTGTCTGCACCCAACAGACCGTTGGCGTGCGCGGCGTGGAGCTCTTCGATCAGCTCTTCGCGGTTGCGGGGCTCCCCTGAAAGGGCTTGACCGAGTCGGTCGAACCAGGAACGTCGGGGAGCGCTGCTACTGTCGGAATCGTCTGGCATGGAACCTGGAAATGCGCCGGCTGGCGGAATCTCGAAGTGTAGCCCAATCGGGCGGCTGCGCCGTGACCGTCGCGTTCAGATTTCGTCGTCGGCGTAGGGGTCGGCAAAGCCCAGCCCGGCAAGGATTTCACGCTCCAGCAGCTCCATCGCCAGCGCCTCGCGGGGGTCTTCGTGGTCGAATCCGAGCAGGTGCAGCACGCCGTGCACGGTCAGGTGGGCGAAATGCGCCCGGCAGTCCTTGCCCTGGACACGGGCCTCGCGCTGCACCACCGGGGCGCAGATCACGATGTCGCCGAGGATCGGCAGGTCAACGCCTGGCGGCAGCTCGGCAGGAAAGCTCAGCACATTGGTCGCGTAGTCCTTGCCGCGATAGTGGCGATTCAGCGAACGCCCTTCGTACTCGCCGACCAGGCGCAGGGCGAGGTCGGCGCGCTTGATCCGGTTCTCCAGCGCAGCGCCCACCCATTGCCGGAACGAGCTTGCCGCCGGCAGGCCGCGGCGCGGCAGGCCGTAGCTGACCGACAGCTCCAGCTCGACCGGCCGGCGGCTCATCCGGCGTTGGCCGCGTCGCGCGCGTCGTAGGCGCGAACGATCCGCGCCACCAGCGGGTGACGAACCACGTCGCGGGCCTCGAAGAAGGTAAAGCTCACGCCCTCGACGCCGTTGAGCACCTCGACCGCATCGCGCAGACCTGAGCGCTGGTGGCGCGGCAGGTCGATCTGGGTCAGATCGCCGGTCACCACCGCGGTCGAGCCAAAGCCGATCCGGGTCAGGAACATCTTCATCTGCTCAACCGTGGTGTTCTGCGCCTCGTCGAGGATGACGAAGGCGTCATTCAGGGTGCGCCCGCGCATGTAGGCCAGCGGCGCCACTTCGATCACGTTGCGCTCGACCAGCTTTGCCACCCGCTCGACGCCGAGCATCTCGTAGAGGGCGTCATACAGCGGGCGCAGGTAGGGGTCGACCTTCTGCGCCAGATCGCCGGGCAGGAAGCCCAGGCGCTCGCCGGCCTCGACCGCCGGACGCACCAGCAGCAAGCGCTGCACGCGGGCCTGGTTGAGCGCCTCGACGGCCATCGCAACGGCCAGGAAGGTCTTGCCGGTGCCGGCCGGGCCGACGCCGATATTGATGTCGTGGGTGGCGATGGCATGCAGGTAACGCTGCTGGTTGCCACCGCGCGCCTTGATCGTGCCGCGCTTGACCTTGATGCTGACTTCCTGCGGCACGACCTGGCCGGCGGCGGCGTCGAGCGCAGCCGAGGCCTGGCCCAGACGCAGATGCACGCCGTGCGGCGACAGCGTGCTGATGGCTGTGTCATCCCACAGCGAGCGCAGCACCTGCTCGGCCGACTCGACAGCCTCGTCGCTGCCGCTGATCCGGAACACCTGGCCGCGGTAGGCGATCTCCACCCCAAGGCGCAGTTCGATCTGGCGCAGATGCTCGTCGAGTGGACCGGCGAGGTTGGCCAGCCGTTCGTTGTCTTCGGGGTCGAGGGCGAAGTCCCGGTTTTCCAATGTGTGGTTCATCGGCGCAAGGGTAGCGCGCCGCGGCGGGTCGGGGAACGGGGCGCCGCGCCGGCTCTCGCCGCGGCTCAGGCGGCGTGGGCGTCGCCCAGAACGATCCGCCCGCGCAGTGAGTTGCTCATCGCCTCGGTGACCTGCACATCGACGAACTGGCCGATCAGCCGCGAGGGACCGGCGAAGTTGAGGTAGCGCATGTTCTCGGTGCGCCCGGTCAGCTCGCTCGCGTCCTTGCGGCTGGGTCCTTCGACCAGCACCCGCTGCACGCTGCCGACCATCGACTGCGAGATCGCCTTGGCATTGGTATCGATGGCTGCCTGCAGGCGGGCAAGGCGCGCGGACTTCTCCGCTGCCGGCGTGTCGTCGGCGAGATTGGCCGCTGGCGTGCCTGGACGTGCCGAGTAGATGAAGGAAAAGCTGGCATCGAAGCCGATGTCCTCAATCAGGCGCATGGTCTTGTCGAAGTCTGCCTCGGTCTCGCCGGGAAAGCCGACGATGAAGTCCGAGCTGATCGAAATGCCCGGACGCGCCTCGCGCAGGCGGCGGATCCTGGCCTTGTACTCGAGCGCGGTGTGGCCGCGCTTCATCGCCGCGAGGATGCGGTCGGAGCCGGCCTGCACCGGCAGGTGCAGATAACTTGCGAGCTTGGGCACGTCGCGATAGGCCTCGATCAGCGAGTCGCTGAACTCGACGGGGTGCGAGGTGGTGAAGCGGATCCGGCCGATGCCCTCGATCTCGGCGATGGCGCGGATCAGCAGGGCAAGGTCAGCCTCCAGGCTGCCGTCCAACGGTGCCCGGTAGGCATTGACGTTCTGCCCCAGCAGGTTGACCTCGCGCACGCCTTGCGCGGCCAGCTGGGCGACCTCGACCAGCACGTCGTCGAACGGTCGGGAGACCTCCTCGCCGCGGGTGTAGGGCACCACGCAGAAGGTGCAGTACTTGGAGCAGCCTTCCATGATCGAGACAAAGGCGGTCGGGCCCTCGGCGCGCGGCTCGGGCAGGCGGTCGAACTTCTCGATCTCGGGGAAGCTGATGTCGACCTGCGGCTGCCCGGAGCGGCGCTTGGCCTCGATCAGCTCGGGCAGCCGATGCAGGGTCTGCGGGCCGAACACCAGGTCGACATAGGGCGCGCGCTTGAGGATCGCCTCGCCCTCCTGCGAGGCCACGCAGCCACCGACGCCGATGATTACCTGATCGTTCTTCTTCTTCAGCGGCTTCCAGCGGCCGAGCTGGCTGAACACCTTCTCCTGCGCCTTTTCCCGGATCGAGCAAGTGTTGATCAGGATGACGTCGGCCTCGGTCTCGTCCTGGGTCAGCTCCAGCCCATGCGAGGCTGCCAGCACGTCGGCCATCTTGGCCGAGTCGTACTCGTTCATCTGGCAACCGTGGGTCTTGAGGAAGAGTTTTCCGGGCATGGCGAGGGGCCGGGCAGGCGACAGCGGTGGGCGACCGCGTAAGATACCCCATCGGCAGCGTCGGGTCTGCCGGGAACCGGCCGCCTGGCCGGTGGTCAGACAACCGATATGGCAGCGAACATGAGCGAGCCCCGGATACGGATGATTGGCATGCTGGTCGCGGCTCTGTTCGCGGGGCAGCTTGCCGTGCCGTCTTCCGCGCTGGCCGCCGGCGCCTCGCTGTTTCGCTGCACCGGGCCCAGCGGCGAGATCGCTTTCACCAGCAATCGCGCCGGCTACAGCAACTGCCGCGCGATCCACGTGCCCGCTCCGGACCCGGCTCCGGCGCCCGCGCCGGCCCCGGCGCAGGCTGGCACCGCCGCCGCGCCCAAGGTCGAGTTCCGCAGCGCGCCCGGCGCCGCACAGCCCTCCGCGCCGGTGGCGGCGAGCAAGCCCGACCGGGTCACCCGCGGCGCGGTGTACCGCTACGTCAAGGATGGCGTGACCCACTACACCAACCGGCAGCCGGCCGGCGTTCGCGCCTCGGTGGTGTTCACCTACATGGAAAGCTGTTTCGCCTGTGCGGTGCGCCCGGGCCTGGATTTCCACTCGGTCGCGCTCAATCGCGATGCGTTCAGCGAAGAGATCGCCCTCGCAGCGGCCCGGCATGGCGTCGATCCGGCCTTTGTCCGTGCGGTGATCCACGCCGAGTCGGCGTTCAATCCCAATGCGCTGTCGAACAAGGGCGCGCAGGGCCTGATGCAGCTGATGCCGGCAACCGCCGAACGCTTCGGCGTCACCGATGCCTTCACCCCGGCACAGAACATCGAAGGCGGCACCCGGTATCTGGCCTGGCTGCTGCAGCGCTTTGGCGGTGACGCCCGGCTGGCTGCCGCCGGCTACAACAGCGGCGAAGGCTCGGTGGACCGCTATGGCGGGGTGCCGCCGTTCCAGGAGACCCAGCGCTTCGTCGAGCGGGTCGGGATCCTTCACTCGCGCTATGGGGCCGGTGCCGGCGTGCCGGCTGGCGCGACGGCGAGCTCGATGTCAGCCGGGCCGAACTAGCTGCGGGCGCTGCGCCAGAACCAGTTCACCACTCAGCGGGACACCCGCGCGGTAGCCGGAGATCGCTACCCGAGTCCCGGGCTTGAGTGAGGTCTCGCGCTCGCGAAGGTCGGCCTGGTCGACGATGACCTGGCCGGCGAACTCGGTCAGCACGTCGCCCGGGCGCAGGCCAGCGCTGTCGGCCGGGCCGCCCGGATAGATCGTGGTCAGGGCGATGCCGCGCGGCGCACCTGGCGGAAGCGCGCCCGGCAGCACGGGCGCGTCGCCGTATTCGGCGCCCAGCCAGCCACGGACCACCACGCCGTGCTCGACGATCTGCTCCAGCACCTCGCGGGCCAGCGACAGCGGGATGGCAAAACCGATGCCCTCGGCGCCGGCGCGACGCCCGAGCACGAAGGTGTTGATGCCGACCAGTTCGCCCCGCGCATTGACCAGAGCGCCGCCTGAATTGCCCTCGTTGATCGCCGCATCGGTCTGGATGAAATCTTCGAAGCTGCTCACATTCAGAGGGCTTCGGCCCAGCCCCGAGACGATGCCCTGGGTCACCGTCTGGCGCAGGCCGAAGGGGTTCCCGATGGCTAGCACGACATCGCCGACCGCGGCCGGAGAGCCCGGCTCCAGTGACATTGCCGGCAGATCGCTGCCGTCGACCTTGAGTACGGCAAGATCGGTTTCCGGGTCACTGCCGACAATCCGCGCCAGGGTGGCTTGGCCGGTCCAGAAGACGATCTGGATCTCGTCGGCGCGGGCGATGACGTGATGGTTGGTCAGCACGTATCCGTCCTTGCTGACGATCACGCCCGAGCCCAGGGCGCGCTCGAGGCGTCGCCGCGGCTGACCAACGGCAATTCCGGAGAAACGCTGCAGTGTGGGATTGGCCATCGGCACCGGCAACAGTTCGGTCACCACCCTTGCGGTATAGATGCTGACCACCGACGGCGCGGTTCGGGCCACCGCATCGGCATAGCTGACCGGGCCATAGCCTGGCCCGACAGGCGCGATTTCCGAGCTGGCAATGCGCTGCTGCAGGCCCTGGGCCCATTGCGGCCGGATCAGCACCATCAGGAATGCCAGCGCCAGCCCCACGGACACCGCGATCGTCAGGAATCGGAGCAGAGGGAGCATGCTTTGCATCGACAAACGCTAGCTGGCGGGAGGGGCAGGGCCGGCGATTGTTGCATGGACCTGCGCCGCCGTTGTCCGGGATTGTTGGCTTCCGTTAAACTACGGCGCTTCGCGGGGCGCTCGACCTGGGCGCGCAGCCAACTGTCCGGATCCGTTGCCGCAGCCACATGCTGGCGTCGACGGAGCTCCGTCGCGCGGGATCGTCACAATCTGTCTCTGGAGAGCCGAATGGCTGACCAAGGTGTAAACCCAGGCCGCCGCCGCTTCCTCACCGCAACCACGGCTGTGGTTGGTGGTGCAGGCGCGCTTGCCGCCGCCGTTCCGTTCATCGCGTCCTGGCAGCCGAGCGCTCGCGCTCAGCAGGCCGGCGCCCCGGTGACCGTCGACATCAGCAAGCTTGGTCCAGGGCAACGCCTGGTCGAGCAGTGGCGCGGACAACCGGTGTGGTTGATCCGGCGCACCCCCGAGCAGCTGGCCGCTCTGCCGGGAGAGGACTCGCGCCTGCGCGATCCGAACTCGGAGAACCCCGAGCAGCAGCCGAGTTACGCGAAGAACGAGTACCGTTCGATCAAGCCCGAGATCGCCGTTCTGGTCGGCACCTGCACGCATCTTGGCTGCTCGCCACTGTTCCGCCCGGAGCTCGAACCGCAGCCGTTCGACTCGCAGTGGCAGGGTGGCTTCTACTGTCCGTGCCACAACTCCCGCTTCGACATGGCAGGCCGGGTATACGACGGCGTCCCCGCGCCGACCAACCTGCGCGTGCCGCCCTATCATTTCGTCGACGACAACCGCATCGTCATCGGCGTTGATCCCAAGGGAGCCGCGTAATGGCGAACATGATCGAGCGCAGCGTGGCCGGCGTCACCGATTGGGTGAACGAGCGCACGCCTGGGCTGGTGCCTTTCTACAAGAAGCACATGTCCCAGTACTACGCACCAAAGAACTTCAACGTCTGGTACTACTTCGGCTCGCTGGCCATGCTGGTGCTGGTCAACCAGATCGTCACCGGCATCTGGCTGACGATGAACTACAAGCCGTCCGCCGCCGAGGCCTTCGCCTCGGTCGAGTACATCATGCGTGACGTCGACTACGGCTGGCTGATCCGCTACATGCACTCCACGGGGGCATCGGCGTTCTTCATCGTGGTCTACCTGCACATGTTCCGCGGACTGATCTACGGCTCCTACCAGAAGCCCCGCGAGCTGGTCTGGATCATCGGCATGCTGCTCTTCCTGACCCTGATGGCCGAGGCCTTCCTGGGCTATGTTCTGCCCTGGGGCCAGATGAGCTACTGGGGTGCCCAGGTAATCATCAACCTGTTCGGCGCCGTGCCCTATGTCGGCGAGGCGCTGACCGAGTTCATCCGCGGCGACTACCTGGTTTCCGACGCGACCCTGAACCGCTTTTTCGCCCTGCACGTCATCGCCCTGCCGCTGGTGATCCTGCTGCTGGTCGTGCTGCATCTGGGTGCGCTGCACGAGGTCGGGTCGAACAACCCGGACGGCGTCGACATCAAGAAGCACAAGGTCGACGGCAAGCCGCTCGACGGCATCCCGTTCCATCCGTACTACACGGTCAAGGATCTGTTTGGCGCAGGCTTCTTCCTGACCATCATGGCCTTCATCCTGTTCTACGCGCCGACCTTCGGCGACCTGTTCCTGGAGTACGACAACTTCGTCCCGGCCGACCCGCTGGTGACTCCGGAGCACATCAAGCCGGTCTGGTACTTCACGCCGTACTACGCGATGTTGCGCGCGGTGCCGGACAAGTTCTTCGGCGTGGTGGTGATGGGTGGCGCAGTGCTGATCCTGTTCCTGGTGCCCTGGCTTGATCGCAGCCCGGTGCGCTCGATCCGCTATCGCGGCCTGCTCTCGCGGCTGCTGCTGGCGATCTTCGTGATCGCCTTCGTAAGCCTTGGCTGGCTTGGCCTGCAGGCAGGCAGCGAGACGCAGACCCTGATGGCGCGGATCTTTACCCTGTACTACTTCGCCTTCTTCATCTTCATGCCGATCTGGACCCGTATCGACGCGGTCAAGGCGGTGCCAGAGCGGGTGACCACGCATGACTAAGCGATTTGCCGCCTTCCTGCTCGCGCTCCTGCCGGGCCTGGCCTTCGGTGCTTCCGAGGTCAAGCTGCTGGAGTCCAGTGCCAGCGTCAACAACATCGCCTCGCTGCAGCGCGGCGCGGCGATGTTCATGAGCTACTGCGCCGGCTGCCACTCTCTGGAGTACCAGCGCTACTCGCGGATCGCCAAGGACCTCGATCTGCCCGAAGAGCTGCTGATGGAGAAGCTCAACTTCACCGGCGCCAAGTTCGGCGACCACGTGCCGGTGGCGATGGATCCGGCTGACGGCCAGGAATGGTTCGGCAAGGCGCCGCCGGACCTGTCCCTGGTGACCCGGGCCAAGCCCGGTGGCCCGGACTGGCTGTACACCTTCCTGAAGTCCTTCTACGCCGACGAGAGCCGGCCGATGGGCTGGAACAACACGGTGCTGCCGAATGCCAGCATGCCGCACGTACTGTGGGATCTGCAGGGCACCCAGCGGGCGATCTACAAGGAAGCCAGCGCCGATGCGCTGCCGACCATCGATCGCCTGGAATTGGCAAAGCCGGGCAGCATGAGCCCCGAGCAGTACGACGCCTCGATTCGCGATCTGGTCAATTTCTTGACCTACGTCGGCGAACCGGCGGCGATCCAGCGCACCTCGATGGGCGTCTGGGTTATCCTGTTTCTCGCGGCCTTCACGTTCCTCGCCTGGTTGCTGAAGACGGAGTACTGGCGGGACGTCCACTGAGGCCGGGTGGGGCGGGCTCGCGTGAGGCGGGCTCGGTCCTCGGGTCATCCAGTCGATAGGGCCTTGCCATATGGTGTCCAGTCCACGGGTCCGCAATACGCTGACCTTGTTCTCGGCGCTCGATTGCGTCGTTTGCCATCGGGTCCGCCTGGTGCTCGCCGCCAAGGGCGTCACGTACGACCTCGTCCCGGTGGATCCGGCGAAACCGCCGGACGAACTGCTCGAGGTCAATCCGTATCATTCGGTTCCTACCTTGGTGGAGCGCGACCTGGTGCTGTATTCGGCATCGGTCGTGTCCGAGTACCTCGATGAGCGCTATCCGCATCCGCCGCTGATGCCGGTTGACCCGCTGTCGCGGGCACGGTTGCGGCTGTCGATGCTGCGTCTCGAGCATGACTGGGTTCCCCAGGTTCAGGCGATCCAGGCTGGCAGCAAGGCGCAGGCGGACGCGGCGCGCAAGAAGCTGCGCGAGTATCTGGTCGATGCCCTGCCGCTGTTCAAGATCTCGAAGTTCTTCCTCAACACCGACATGAGCCTGGCCGATTGCGCGGTCGCGCCGATCATCTGGCGCCTGCCCCAGCTCGGGGTCAGCCTGCCCAAGGATGCCAAGGTCATCGAGGATTACGGCGCGCGGATCTTCCGCAGTCCGGGCTTTGCCCGCAGCCTTACCGCCGAAGAGCGCAACTACAGGGATGGTCTTGCGTGACTGAAGGGGAAGGTATTCGTATGAGCTCCAATCGCCCGTACCTGGTGCGGGCGATGTACGAGTGGATCGCCGACAACGGCCTGACCCCCTACCTGCTGGTGGATGCGGCCGGCGACGGGGTCCAGGTGCCGAACCAGGCGATCAAGGATGGCCGCGTAGTGCTCAACATCGCCGGCCGCGCGGTGGCCCAGCTCGAGCTGGGCAACGATGAAATCCGCTTCAT
>CAYGMG010000025.1:0-37179 GCA_964350895.1 uncultured Lysobacter sp. | reverse complement strand
CGGCGTCCCGCACGCCCATCCCGTCGCGATCCCTCTTCCGCTTCATCCGTTACAGGACGCTAGCCTGCAGCCCGGTTTTCATCCGCTGCTCCGGGCCGCCGATGCGCGATGCCGTCGGCGGCTCAGCGCTGTGCCGCCACCGCCTCGACCAGGGCGCGCAAGGCGGCCGGTGCCACCGGCTTGTTGAGCACCGGCAGCCCCGCCTCGCGCGCCCGCGACAGCACGCTGACATCGCGCTCGGCGGTCACCAGGGCCGCCGAGAGCTGCTCGCCCGCCTCGCGGCGCAGGATGCTGATCAGAGCGAAGCCATCGAGGTCCGCATCCAGCTGCAGATCAACCAGGAGCAGGGCGGGGGGCGCTTCGTGCACGGCGAGCAGGGCCGCCTCCGGGCTCTGCGCGATGCGTGGGCGATGGCCCCAGCGCTGCAGCAGGGACGACAGCGCAGCGAGATTGTCGGCATCGTCGTCGATGCACAGGATGTCGAGGCCGCCGCCCGCGGCCGGCAGGCTGTTGGCCGGCGCGCTGGGCGGGCGCCGCGCCGGCGCCGCGCAGCGCGGCAGGTCAATCTCGAACACGCTGCCGCGCCCGGGCCTCGAACGCAGACCCAGCCGGTGGCCGAGCAGGGTCGCGCTGCGCTGGCAGATCGACAGCCCAAGACCAAGGCCGCGCTCCCCCCAGGGCGAGCGCGCGTCAAGACGCTGGAACTCCTCGAACACCCGGCCCTGCTGTTCGGCAGGGATGCCCGGGCCGGTGTCCCAGACCTGCACCAGCACGGACTCGCCACGCCGGCGCAGGGCCAGCAGGACGCCGCCGTGGGCGGTGTAGCGCAGAGCGTTGGCGATCAGGTTCTGGACGATCCGCCGCAGCAGCACCCGATCCGAGCGCACCCAGCACGGCGGACAGCGGGTGCTCAGCTGCAGGCCACGCATCTCGGCGGTCGCGGCGAACTGCTGGGCCAGCGACTGGCACAGCTCGGCGGCGTCGACCAGTTCGATCTGCGGCACCAGGGAGCCGCTTTCCAGCCTTGCCACCTCGGCCAGCGAAGCAAGCAACTCCTCGGCACCGCACAGGCTGTCGTCGATCCGCGCCGCCAGGTGGCGCGCTTCCTCGGGGTCCTCGCAGTCGACCTGCAGCGAGGAAGCGAACAGCCGCGCTGCGTTGAGCGGCTGGGCCAGGTCATGCGAGGCCGCGGCGAGGAAGCGGCTCTTGCTGCGGTTGGCCTGCTCGGCTTCGGACTTGGCCTGCTGCTGGGCGAGCAGGGACTCGCGCAATTCGGCGGTGCGTGCCTCGACCCGCGCCTCCAGCTGCGCCTTGGCCTCGATCAGTGCCTGCTCGCTGCGCTTGTAGTCGCTAATGTCGGTGAAGGTGGTGGTGAAGCCGCCGCCCGGCATCGGCTGGCCACGCATCTCGATCACCGTGCCATCGGCGCGGATCCGCTCGAACACGTGTCGATGGCCCTTACGCATGTGCTCGACGCGGCGCTGCACATGATCCTCGACATCGCCCGGCCCGCACTCGCCGCGCTCGGCGTTGTAACGGATCAGGTCGGCAACCGGGCGGCCTACATAGACCAGTCCTTCGGGATAGTCGAACAGTTCCAGGTAGCGACGATTCCAGGCCACCAGGCGCATCTCGGCGTCGACCACGCTGATGCCCTGGCTGATGTTGTCCAGGGTCGCGGCCAGCAGCTCGCGGTTGAAGCGCAGCAGCTGGGAGGTCTCATCGAGCAGGGCCATGACCTCGTCCAGCTCAAGGCCGCGGCCACGCAGCGCGGTGGTCATCACCCGGCGCGCCGAGTCGGCGCCAATCGCGCCGGCGAGCTGGCGCTCGATGTGCTGCAGCAGTCCGCGCTCGGCCAGCTCCTGTTCCTGCACCGCGGCGCGGCCGGCGAAGTAGTCGGCAAAGGCGCGCTGCGCCGCGCGTCGACCAAGGATCCGCTCGGCAACAGCCCGCACGTCGGCCAGCCGCAGGCTGCCGCGCACCTCGGCGCCGCCGCGGGTGCCCTCGATGGCCAGGAAGCCGGCCACCCGCAGACGCTCATTGAGCCCCGGCCGCTCGCGCACCGAGACCAGCACCAGCAGGCCGACATTGGCCAGCAGGGACCAGAATGTGCCGTGGGTGATCGGCTCCCAGCCGCTCAGCCCGAACAGCGCATGCGGGGCCAGCCAGTCGATGCCCAGCGGACCGGACTGCTGCCAGCTGCCCGGCAACAGGGTCGGCAGCAGCAGGGTATAGGCCCAGACCACGGTGCCGGCGCACAGCCCGGCCATCGCCCCGCGTCGGCTGGCGGCGCGCCAGTAAAGCCCGGCAATCAGCGCCGGGGCGAACTGGGCGACCGCGGCAAACGCGGTCAGGCCGATCGCCGCCAGGCTCTGGTTGCCGAGGGTCAGGCGGTGGTAGCCGTAGGACACCAGGACCAGGCCGAGGATGGCGGCGCGCCGGCTCCACAGCACCCAGCGGGTCAGCCGCGGGCCGCTGGCCGCGGCGTTGCGGCGCAGCAGGAAGGGCACCACCAGGTGGTTGCTGACCATGGTCGCCAGCGCCACCGAGGCGACCAGGACCATCCCGGTTCCGGCCGAAAATCCGCCCAGGTAGGTCAGCAGGGCCAGCTCGGACTGCCCTTCGAGCATCGGCAGGCGCAGCACCCAGGCATCGGGCTGTTCGCCGAGCGGGGCGAGCAGCTGCTGTCCAGCGGCAACGATCGGCAGCACCGCCAGGCTGATCAGGATCAGGTATCCGGCAAACCAGCGTCGGCCGCGCTCGAAGTCGGCCGGATCGGCGCATTCAACCACCGCGACCTGGAACTGCCGCGGCAGGCAGAACAGGGCGAGCATGGAGAGCAGGGTCGCCGCCACAAAGCCATCCGGCATGCTGCTTTCGCGCAGTGGCGGCAGCGCTGGCGCACCCAGCTCGGCGAGCTGCAGCACGGCGAACACGGCGACCGCCAGGAAGGCGACCAGCTTGACCACCGACTCCACTGCCACCGCCAGCATCAGGCCGTGGTGGTGTTCCCGGGCGTCGACATTGCGGGTGCCGAACAGAATGCCGAACAAGGCCAGCAGCAGGGCCACCCAGAAACCTGCCGAACTGTGCGCGTCCGACTCGCTGCTGAGGATGCCGATGCTGGTCGACACCGCGCGTAGCTGCAGCGCGACGTAGGGAATGGAGGCGGCAAGGGCGATCAAGGTGATCAGCGCTGCCAGCGGCCGCGAGCCGCCGAAGCGCGCGCTGAGCAGATCGGCCAGCGAGGTCGCGGCGCGGGCGTGGCCGACCGCGATCAGCCGGCGCATCAGGGTCGGCAGCAGCAGCAACAGGAGCAGCGGGCCGAGGTAGATCGGCAGGTAGCTCCAGAGGTCGCCGGCGGCGCTGCCGACCGCACCGTAAAAGGTCCAGGACGAGCAGTACACCGCCAGGGTCAGGCTGTAGACCAGCGGCCGCCAGCGGGTCGCCAGCGGATAGACGCCGCGCCGGTCGCCCCACCAAGCCACCGCAAACAGCAGGCCAAGGTAGAGCAGGGCGGCAATCAGCAGGGTGTTGCCGGCGAACATGCAGGCTCCGCACGCGGGGTGCTGGCGATCATCGGCGATCCGGCACGGACTTGGCGAGTCGCCGCACGGATGCGGCAGACTGCGCGCATGCTTCCCGCCCCGACCCTGATCGACCTCCCGCCCGCCGCGCTGGCTCCGCCCAAGGGTTCCGACACCGACCTGTGGTGGATCGATCCGCACTGCGCGGCCGACCTGCCGCCGCGACCGCGCGCCCGCTTCCTGCTGCAGCGTGTCCTGGCTGCCTATCTGGACGGCCAGACGCCACGCTTTGCCCGTGAGGAGAAGGGCCGGCCCTACCTTGAGAACGCCGCAGCGCCGGACTTCAACCTCAGCGACACCCGCGGTGGCACGGTGATCGCGGTCGCCGGACGCGGGCGGATCGGTATCGATCTTGAGCGCCGTGACCGGGCGCCGCCGGTTGAGCGCCTGGCTCGGCGCTGGTTCGCGGCCGCCGAGGCCAGCGAGCTAGCGCGGATGGGTCCCGAGTGCGCCCGACAGGCCTTTCTGCGCCTGTGGACCGCCAAGGAGGCCTCCTGCAAGGCTACCGGCAGCGGCATCTTCGGCTGGCTGCCTGGCTGGCGGTTCGCGGTGCAGGACGAGGCGCCGCGGCTGCTGGCCCTGCCCGCTGCGGCCGGCACCGCGGACGACTGGCATTTCCTGCGCCTTGCACCGCATCCGGATTACACCTGCGTGCTGGCGGCCTGGGGCTTCACCCCCGAGCTGCGTCACTGCTTCCTGCTCGGCGGCTGAGCGCCGCCGCGCGGCGTGCCGCGGCGGCAGGCATCACTGCAGTAGATCACCTGGTCCCAGTCGCGGGCCCACTTGCGCCGCCAGGAGAACATTCGCTGGCAGACCGGACAGCGCTTTTCCGGACGCGCCGCCGGCGCCGTCTCGCGACGCCCTCCTCGACTCACGCCGGCGGACCCGCCACCCGATTGCGGCCCTGCCGCTTGGCCCGATACAGCGCGCTGTCGGCCTCGCGCAGCAGGTGTGTCGGGGTCCGCCCCGGTCCGGGCACTTCCGAGGCAATGCCGATGCTCACGGTGGTCGGAAAGGCGCCGCCGTCGAAGGCCGTGCGCATCGTCTCGGCGCGTTCGTTCACGGCCTCCAGCGTGTAGCCGGGAAGGATCACGGCGAACTCCTCGCCGCCAAACCGCGCCAGCAGCTCGCGCACCGGATGGACCATGCCGGCCAGGGTCTGGGCGACCCGGATCAGCTGCTTGTCGCCTTCCAGGTGGCCGTGTTCGTCGTTGAACTGCTTGAAGTGGTCGACGTCGATCATGATCAGCCCGAGCGGCTGGCCGAGCTCGCCGCAGCGCTCCCACTCGCGGCTCAGCGCCTGTTCCATCGCGCGCCGGTTGGCCACCTTGGTCAGGCTGTCTTCGGTGGCCAGTTCGGCCAGTTTCTGGTTCGCCGATTCCAGCTCGGCGGTGCGCTCGGTGATGCGCGCCTCCAGCAGACGGTTGGCGGCGTGGACCTGGCGATAGCGCAGGCGCGCAACGAGCTGGGCCAGGGCCAGCAGCAGCAGCAGCCCGGCGCACACCGCCAGCACCCTGGCCCAGGTGGTCTGGTACCAGCGCGGCAGGACCCGGAAGGACAGCGCCAGTGGCTCGCCGATCCGCCCGCTGCGGGTGCGCCCCTCGATCGCCAGCCGATAGTTGCCGGGCGGTGGTGAGCGCAGGATCAGCGCCGGGCGGCTGGCGGCGGACCAGTCGCTCCAGCCGCGGTCGCTGCCGTCGTCGATCCGATAGCGAAAGCTGACCCCCGGCTCCATGGTCGGCATGCTGAAGTCGAAGCTGAGCGCGTCGCCCTTCTCCATGCGCAGGGCCAGCGCTGGCCCTGCGGACAGCTCCTCGGCCCGGCCATCGGCGCTGCGCAGCCGCCATCCGCCGAGCGTCACCGCGAGCGGCACCAGGGGTGGCTCGGCGGTTTCCGGATCGAACTGCAGCACCCCACTCCAGGTCTTGATCCGCAGCTTGCCGTCGCGGTCCATCTGCAGGTCGAAGAAGCCGCGGGCGACGCTCGATCCGGGCGTTGCCAGCTGCCAGTCGTCGGTGCCGGGCAGGCGGCGGAACAGCTGCCGCTCGCCGTAGGCGAAATCGCCGTAGGGAGTCTGTGCAAGCCCCATGTCGAACGGCCGCTCGAACAGAGCGAAGGGCGCGCCCGGGAAGGGCAGGAAGCGCTCTCCATCGCTACGGAACACGCGCTGCCCGCTGGCGACGTAGAGCTGGTCGTCCAACTCGAACAGCACGCTGCCCAGGCTCCGGTCCCACTCAAGTCCCGTGCTTTCATCGACGCGCTGGCGCTCGAGCAGCTCGGCGCTGTCCGGGTCGATCCGCCAGCGCTGCGGCGGTCCGCGCCAGTCGTCGATCCAGATGGTCTGCGCATCGCGCTCGATCAGGGTGCTGTTGCCGACTCCATCCAGCGGCCAGCGCTGCGCTACCGTCCAGTTGTCCGCTGTGCTCTGCAAGACCAGCACCTCGGTCTCGCCGAGCACGAAGATCCGACCCGGATGCTCGGTGGACTGGATCATGTCGAAGGTCGAGGCGATGGTGGCGATGCGTCGGGCTGCGGCGCCGCCGCGCTGCCACAGCACGCCCTCGCGGTCGGCGACCAGCAGGCCGTCATCGGTGGCGAGCAGGGCGGTCGCCTCCAGTGCAGTCTCGATCGCCAGCTCGAAGCGCACCTCGCCCTCGCGCAGGGCGCTGCGAAACACGCCGCTGGAGGTCGCCACCCACAGCGCGCCCTGGCTGTAGGCGGTGTCGCGCGGCGCGCCCCGCAGGCCGTCGCGGAAGCCGAACTTGCTCCACGGCGAGGGCAGCTGCAAACGGACCAGCTCGCCTTCGCTGGCGGCCCAGACCCCGCCCTCGCGGTCGCGGCCCAGGCCGAGCACCGCATACGGCCCCAGCGGATGAACCGCGCGCAGGGTGAGCTGGGCGTCGAGATGGATCAGATCGCCGACGTCGGTGCCCAGCAGGTAGCTGCCATCACTGAGCTGCAGTCCGCTGCTTGGTGGGCGCTGGCGCAAGACCTCGTCGGCATCGCTGGGCAGCGCACGGATGCCCGATTGGTCGGCAAGGAAGCAGCCCTCCTCGCTGATCAGCAACAGACCGTCGGGGCGCGGGAAAACCAAGGACAATGGCCGCTGGGCGAAGCGCTCGCCGCCGGCGACCAGCTCGAAGCCCGCGCCGCCGAGCGTGCCGAAGCCACGGCCTTCGATCCGGGTGTACAGGAGGTCGCCGGCGGCGAAGAGGCGCCGATGCTCGGGCCCGGTCGGCCAGCGTTCGCGTTCGCCGGCCAGGCCGTAGAAGAAGATCTCCTCGTCGCTGCGGAAATAGACACCCCGGCTGTTGCTGGCCAGCTCCCAGATCACGCCAAAGGTGGCTTGCTCGCCTCCGACCCCGAACTCGTCGCGTAGATCGACATAGCTGAATCGGCCGCCGCGGTCGGCCTCCAAGAATCCGAACTGGTCATAGCCGCCGACGTACAGGCGCCCATCCGGTCCCTGATGGATGTCGCGGGCCGGTGACAGTCCGGGCAGCTCGAGCAGGTCCCAGTAGCTGCCGTCGAACTGCAGGACGCCGCGGCCGTTGGCGATCAGCACGCGACCGTCGGCAAGGCCGAGTACCGCATGGCTGGCCGGTTCGCCCTCGTGCTGCTCGACCCCGAAACGCTGCTGCAGCGGCTGGCCGGGCAGGGTCGAGGCAAGCGCGTCCCGTGCAGCACAGGGCAGGCTCAGGCATACCAGCAACAGGACTGATCTCCACATCCGCACAGTGTCGCCCAAGCCGCCCCCACGGGACATCGGCACAGCGCACAATCCGGGCGGCTGCGGGCACACTGCGACGGATCGGGCCTGCCCGACGTCCCTTTCGACCATGGACGCTGCCATACACGGATCGACCGCAAACGGGTTTGCCCTGCCCCTTGAGGCCGACGTGCTGGTTCGTGCCCGGCGCGGCGAGGCGGCTGCTTTCGAGACGATCTACCGCGGCTACTCGCGGCCCTCGTTCGGCCTGGCGCTGCGCATTCTCGGACGCGCCGTCGAGGCCGAAGACGTGGTCCACGATGTATTCCTGCGCGCCTTCGAGAAACTTGGCAGCTACCGCGGCGACGCGCCCTTCGGTGCCTGGATCAAGCGCTTGGTGCTGAACGCGGCGATCGACCGGCTGCGCGCCGAGCGACGCTGGGCGGGCGATGCCGAGCCGATCGAGACCCTGCACGCGGTGCGCGCGGATCCGACACCCCTGATCGATGCGCAGGGCCTGCTGGCGCAGCTGGCGCCGCGGGCGCGCGCCGTGGTCTGGCTGCACCAGATGGAAGGCTGGTCACACCCCGAGATTGCCGCCCGCTTCGGGCAGAGCCAGAGCTGGTCGAAATCAATCCTGGCGCGGAGCCTTGAACGGCTGCGCCAGACGCAGGAGGAAGAAGCATGAATACCCATCCGGAACGCCCGCAGGCCGAGGCCTGGCTGGTCGCCGAGCTGGCTGCCCTGCCAGATCCCCCGCCGCCTGACCGGCTGTATGGACGGATCCTCGCCAGTCGCCAGCGCCGTCGCCGGCACAGCCGCCTGTACGCGGTGGCAGCGCTGCTGGTGCTCGGTGCGCTGATCTGGCCATTGCTGGATGCCGGTCGGCTCGGCGAGGGACCAGCGCCGCTGACCGAGGTGTCCAGCCCAGACCCTTTGCCCGCCCTGCCACCGGCAGCGTCCGCCTTGTTGCACATCGATCGCCAGCTGCAGGCGGCCTATGACCGCGGCGCTGACCCGGCGCAGATCACCACGCTTTGGCGGGTCCGCGAGCGGATCGTCGAGCAGAACCCTAAGCAGGAGCCAGCTCATGAACACATACTTTCACTATAGCGCGCGCCCGCTGCGCGCCGCCTTGCTCTGCGCCGGACTGCTGGCCGTATGCAGCCTGCACGCGGAGAACGCGAGCACCACGCCGGCGCAGGCGCTGGCTGACGAGGCGGTAATCTCGCTGCGTGCCGAGCGCGGCGCGGCGGGCCAGCCATTGGTCGTGGAAAGCGCGCCGCGGGTGCGTCGGGAGATCGGCGCGGTGATCGACTTCCTGCCCCTTGATGGCGGCATGCCGCGGATCCTCGGGATCACTCCGAGCCGCGCCGCGGAGCGCATCGGACTTCGCGCCGGCGACCGCCTGCGCCGTATCAACGGCGTCGACCTGGGCGAGGCAGCGGACCCCGGCAGCGTGGTTCGCCAGACGCTTGAAGTCAGCCCCGGCGCACTGGAGTTCGAGATCGAGCGCGACGATGAGGTGCTCAAGCGCGTCGGCGTGGCGGATCGCGTCGAGATCCCCGGCTATCGCCTTGAGATCGAGCCGCTGCCCGAAGTCGAGGGCTGCGGCTGGGTCAGCACCTTCCTCAAGCCGCCGCCCTCGTCCGGCCTGTTTCCGCTGCTGCTTCACGAGGTCGACGGCAGGCTGGGCGGTGCACTGGACAGCGAAGTGTGGCGGGCCGACGCCGGGCAGCGCCGGCTCAAGCTCAGCGAACGCATCGGCGCCGTGCACTTCCAGGGCCGGCAGAACATGCGTCGCGGCCAGCTGATGCGCAGCGAGATGTTCAAGTACCTGGAGATCGACGTCCAGCCCAACACCAAGTACCACCTCGCCGCACGCTTCTCGCCGGAGCGCCGCGAGCCGATCAACGAGCAGGCCTACTGGGAGCCGGTGGTCTGGAAGGAAACCCGTGAAACCTGCCGCTGAGTGATCCATCACCAGGAGATCCACCATGAACACAACCATATGCAAAGCTGCCACACTGCTGTGCGCCCTGCTGCTTGCTGCCGAGGCCAGCGCAGACAGCTGCGCCCGGGTCAGCACCTTCGACTCCGCACCGCGCACCCAGCAGCTCTTCGCTGCTGTGCTGATTGCCGTCGACGGCGAGCTGCCCGGCCCGACCGGCGCCACCAGCTGGCGCATCGAACCCGGCAAGCGGGTGCTCAAGGTCGCCGAGGCGATCGAGGCCAACCGCTTCTCCGCCCCGCAGAATCGCGACCGCGACGGCCGCAGCGTCAGCAACCGCTACAAGACGCTGGAGATCGACGCCCAGCCCGGCATCACCTACCGGCTGGCCGTGCGCTTCTACCCCGACCGCCGCAACCCGATGCGCGAGGGCAACTACTGGGAGCCGGTGATCTGGAAGGAAACCGCCGAGCCCTGCGGTTGAGCAAGGCGGTTTCACGTGCGCTGCCCGGGCCGCTGACGTAGGCTCTGCGGCGCCGGACAACGCGGCCGGACTCTGATCCGCCCGGCCGCGAATGCCCAGCCCGCCTGCCCTGCGCATCGCGCGCTACTTCCTCCGCCCGTTCCGCTACAGTCGTCCCGTGAGCCAGACCGCCCTCAGCGTCAACGTCAACAAGGTCGCCGTGTTGCGCAACTCGCGCGGTGGCCGGCTGCCGGATCCGCTGCGCGCGGCGGCGCTGTGTCTTGAGGTGGGCGCGCAGGGGATCACCGTGCATCCGCGTCCGGATCGCCGGCACATCACCGCCGAGGACGTGCTCGCCCTGCGCCCGCTGTGCCAGGGCCGCGGCGAGCTGAACATCGAGGGCAATCCGTTTGCGCCGCCGCGCCCCGGCTACCCGGGGCTGCTGGAACTGGCGCGGCAGGCGAGCCCGGAGCAGGTCACCTTGGTGCCGGACAGCGATGGCCAGATCACCTCGGATCATGGTTTCGACCTGCAGCGTGACGCCGAGCGGCTGTCCCCACTGATTGCCGCTTTTCGCGAGCTGGGCTGCCGGGTCAGCCTGTTCGTCGACGCCGGCTGTGCGGGCTTGTCCACGGCCCGCGAGATCGGCGCCCAGCGCATCGAGATCTACACCGGACCGTTCGCCGAGGCGCATGCCTCGGGCAGCGCCGAACAGGCGCTCGCGAGCTGCGTCGCCACTGCTCGGGAAGCCGCGACGCTTGGCCTTGGGGTCAATGCCGGCCATGACCTTGCCCAGGGCAATCTCGCCGACTTCCTGCGCGGCGTGCCGGGCGTGCTTGAGGTCTCGATCGGCCACGCGCTGTTCGGCGAGGCCCTGTACGAGGGGCTGGAGCGCACCGTGAAGCGCTACCTCGCGCTGACCGCTACCGCTTGAGTCGACTGATTGTGGCTTCTTAGCCTGGCGTTTGCGCTCCAGGCAGCGGCAGCCGCCGCTCAAGCCAGTGCAGTCCGTCGCGCAGCGGTGTTAACCCGACCAGGGAGCCAAGGCCCAGACCCAGCGCGTTGGCCAGCAGGTCGGCCGCCTCCATGCTGCGCCATGGCAGCAGCCCCTGCAGGCCTTCGACAAGCACGCCCAGCAGCAGCTGCCAGCCCAGCGCCAAGCATCGGCTCGACCCCCTGCGGAAGATCATCAGCGCGAACAGCGCAAGCCCGGCGTGGGTCGCCAAATGCGCCCACTTGTCCCAATGTTCCACCGGCGGCGCTGCGATCGGCATGGGCAGCAGGGAGAGCAGGACCATCAGGGCCTGGGCACTGCCCAGAAGGGCCAGCCAGAGCCGCGGCCAGCGCAGCATGATCGGGTCAGCAGTCATCGGCGGTTGGTCCTGCACGGCGCTCCCATGTTCCGGATCGGACGCTCGCTGGCAAACGCGCCTGGCAGGGAATATCGCAGAAGTCCGTTAGGGGTACAGGACACCTGTTCGAGGATCTGCCCCATGCGCCACCCTGTGCTGCCCGTCCTGCTGGGCCTGTTGTTGACCGGCGCCGTCCAGGCCCAGGTCGAGTTCTTCGGCCCCACGCCCTACCTGTCGTCCGCCGACACGCCCGCCGGCTTCATCGACGGCGGATCCATCATCGAGGATTTCGAGGACGGCGTCGCCGATCCGCGCCTGGGCTTTCCGCTCGGCGGCCAGATCATCGGCCCCGGCGGGCTGACCGATTCGGTGGATGCCGACGACGGCCAGATCGATGGGTCGGGCAGCGCTGGACGCAGTCTGTTCCGCAACTCGACCGCCCTGTCAGTCAGTTTCTCTGCGCCGTTTCCGACGTCGGCGGGCCTGGTCTGGACCGACGGCGGTGTAAGCGCGGCGACCTTCGGCACCTTCGACGCGAACGGTGCATCGCTGGGGGAATTCGGCCCGTTCCCGATCGGTGACGGGAGCAATGCCGGGACCACGGCCGAGGATCGGTTCTTCGGCGTGCGCTTCGCCGGCGGGATCAGCCGCATCGAGATCAGCCACACGGCCGGTGGCATCGAGATCGATCACATCCAGTTCGGCGTCGATGCCGTGGTCGAGCCCGCCCTGTTCAGCACCCTGGGCGATGGCGATCTGGCCGTCCTGATGCCGAACCCCGCGCGCGGCCTGCCCAGCCCGGAGCGGCGATTGCTCGACGGTGTCGGACTACGCCCGCATGGTCTTGCCTTCCTCGACGGCCAGGACGCGCTGCTGGCTGATTTCAGCCTGCCGCAGATCCAGCGTGCCCCGCTGGATGGCAGCGCCGCACAGCAGGTCCCGCTTGCCCTGCGCAGCAGCGGCAACGGCAGCCTCGGCGTGGCGCCGGGGCGGCGGATCGCGCTGAGTATCGGTGAATCGGCCACCGGCATCGGCGAGGCGATTGCACTGGACTTCGCCCAGCAGCCGCCTGCCGAAAGCCACATCAATGGCAATCTGCGCGTGCGCGGCTTCATGACCGCGGCGATCGATTTCGATCCCGATGGTCGCGCCTTCGTCTGCCATACCGAGGGAGTCAGCGTGCTCAGCCCGCCGTACACCGAGATCGACTTCAGCATGGCCTTCCCAGCGGTCGTCCAGTCGCCCAGCCATTGCCGGCTGAGTCGCGACGGCCGGCGCCTGTTCGTCACCCGCGTGCTCAGCGAGAGCCAGCCAAGCCTCAACGCGGTGCGCACCACGCTCGCTCCGTTCAGTGCCGACAGCGAGTTCGTCTCCATGCCGGCGCCGGCCGACGTGCAGGGCCTCGGGCCGATGGCCGTGGCGCCGGATGGGCAGAGTCTTCTGGTCGGCCAGCAGTTCCTTTTCCCGCCGGACTTCGCCGGCACCCGCGCACGGCTGTTCCTGCTCCGCGCGCCCTTCGATGGTAATACTGCCTACAGCGAAATCTCCCTGCCCGCGTCCGTCAGTGGAACCCACTGCGTTGATGGGGGGAGCCCGTTCGACTGCGCCGGTTTCGAGCATATCGAGGTCAGCGACGACGGCAGCCTCGCCATCCTTACCGGCAACAGCAGCGCGCAGGACGCCAACAATGCCGACGGTGTCGCCGCGGTGTTCGTCCTTGCACCCTTCGACGATGCAGCACGCGAAGTGCGGGCCGTGCCTGTCGCACCGGATGCCGAAGCCGTCGGACGCGGCACTGGTGGCGTACGCTTCCTGCCAGCCAGGCTGTTCCGAGACGGACTGGAATCGCCCTAGCCTAGGCACGCGCGGGCCGCCGCAGACCGATTGGACTGTCATCGCGCATTGCAGGAGAAGGTGTTGCGTAGCGGGCTAGGGCTGCAGCGACTCAAGATTCGCCGGCATCCAGGCATCGGGTGGCGTGAGCGCTTCCCCCTGCGCCTGCAGCATACGCTGCAGGAAATCGATCTCGCCGCTGCCGGGCCGCATGACGTGCTCTGCCCAGCGTTCCAGCGATGCCCTCTCACGTTCCGGGCTGTCGTGGGATAGCAGGGCGTCGACGTGAATCTCCCTTTGCCAGAGCAGCTGCCGTCGGTCACTCAAGGCCCGTTGCAACTCCGCCGGGTCGTCAGCAAGGCGAAACCAGATCGCACTTCCCAGTGAGCGCTCATGGATATTGGATCCCTGCTGGGCCATTTTCCGGGCAATCACCCGGCAGGCGTCTCGACGTGCCCGGGACATCGGTTCCGCTTCGCGGCTGCAGTGTGGGTAGAGAATGCTCCGTTCCACCAAGGCCATCTGCAAGCCGAAAGCCCCGGCCACTGCCGCTGCTTGTTCTGAGACCGGTTTCGATCCGGGAGGCTCGCCCTCGAAACAGCCAAGCGCCGCGGCGCGCACCGAGTGCGGCACGCCGACGCGGAGCATGGCCCGGGCGATGTGCCGCGTCGCCTCGAAGGCGTACTCGGGGTCGGGCTCGCCTCGTCTGGCCACCTCTTCGAGCGCAGCGTCCAGGTCCGCTTCCGTTGCGCCCGCCTCATCCAAGTGCATCAGCCTGATCGCCTGAGCACGGAAACCTGAGCCACCGCGCTCGATCAGGTAGTTCCGCCAGCGCGATTCGCTGTCAGCGTCCAGCTGTTTGCGGTGGGTCCAGTACAGCGGCGCCAGCAACGACGAAGGCGCACTGTCGCGCTGCCGCCACAGGCGCTGGAATGCCTTGAGCGCAGGGTCGACTTGGTGCTCGACAGCGGCTTCGGATTCCTTGGAGGCGACGCCCTCTTCGGCCTGTCGAGCGGTCTTCCGGATGATTGCCAGCCTCTCGAGCACAACCGACACCGCGCGGCTGTCGGCATCCGTGCGCAGGCGCAAGTCCTCGCGGACCTGCGCCAACCACTGCTCGGACGCCAGCCGGCCGTTCTCGTCGAACTCCGCCGGGCAATGCCTGGTTTCGTTCACGGCCTGCGCCGGCAAGGCAACCAGGGCCAGAAACAGTAGTGCTGCGCCGCCCTGCCTGAAAGCCATCATGGGTGCCCCCCCTTCTGCGTTGATGACCAGGACGCAGTGCGCTTGAGGGCGTGACAGGCGCGCCTCAGTACCCCGCCGCCTGCCCATCCTTGCGGCTTTCCGAAGCGCCGGCATACACGCCGCTCTCTGGATCTCGGGCGATAGCCTGGTAGCCGCCGAAGGGGCCAACCGCGATCTGGATGCGGTGGCCGCGCTTGGCCAGCTCGCGCTGCACTTCGTAGCTGAAGCCGGACTCCAGGTTGAGCACGCCGCCGTCCGTCATCTCGCTGAGCTGGCCGGCCGGGTCGGTGCTGCCGTCATGATGGATGCGCGGCGCGTCGCCGGCTTCCTGCAGGTTCATGCCGAAGTCGATCAGGTTCATCACGATCTGCGCGTGGCCCTGCGGCTGCATAGCGCCGCCCATCAGGCCAAAGCTGACCCAAGGCTTGCCGTCCTTGGTGATGAAGGCCGGGATGATGGTGTGGAAGGGCCGCTTGCCGGGGGCGAAGCTGTTCGGGTGGCCGTCCTTCAGCACGAACTGCTCGCCGCGGTCCTGGAAGATGAAGCCCAGCCCCGGCGGCGCCATGCCGCTGCCCATGCCGCGGTAGTTGGACTGGATCAGCGAAACCATCATGCCGTCCTTGTCCGCGGTGGTCAGGTAGATGGTGTCGCCCTGGTTGAGAACCTTCCCGGCGTCCACCGCGCGGGCGGCGCGCTCGGGGTTGATCAGCTTGCGGCGCTCGGCGGCGTACTCGTCGGAGAGCAGCTTGGCAACCAGATCCGCCGCGGCTTCGCGGTTGCCGTCGGCGGCGGGGAAGAAGTCGGGGTCGGCATACCAGCGAGCGCGATCGGCAAAGGCCAGCTTCTTGGCCTCGACGAACAGGTGGATATGCTCGACCGAACCAAACGGGATGTTCGAGAAGTCGTAGCCTTCGAGGATGTTCAGGATCTGCAGGGCGGCGATGCCCTGGCCATTGGGCGGCAGCTCCCAGACATCCACGCCGCGGTAGTTGACCGAGGTCGGCTCGACCCATTCGCCTTGGTGGGCCGCCAGGTCCTCGTAGCGCAGGAAGCCGTCATGGGCCTTGAAGTAGGCATCGATGCTGCGCGCGATATCGCCCTTGTAGAAGGCATCGCGTCCGCCCTTGGCGATGGCCTCGAGGGTGTTGGCCAGGTTGGGGTTCTTCCATAGCTCGCCCTTGCTCGGCGCGCGGCCGTCGATGCTGAACTGCTCGGCAAAGCCCGGCCACTTGGAGAGCACCGGCACCGAGCGGTTCCAGTAATAGGCGATCACCTCGTGTACCGGGTGCCCTTCGCGTGCATAACGAATCGTTGGCGCGAGCACCTCGCCCATCGGCAGTTTGCCGAACCTGCCATGCAGGGCGAACCAGCCATCGACCGCGCCGGGCACGGTCACCGGCAGCGGGCCGTGCGGCGGAATGTCGCTGTAACCGTTGTCGGCGAACCACTGCAGCGAGAGCGCCTTGGGTGAACGGCCGGAGCCGTTGTAGCCGTGCAGCTTCTGCGTTTTCGGATCCCAGACGATGGCGAACAGATCGCCACCGATACCATTGCCGGTCGGCTCCATCAGGCCGAGCGCCGCATTGGCTGCCACCGCGGCGTCCACCGCGCTGCCGCCGGACTTCATAACGTCGAGGGCGATCTGGGTCGCCAGCGGATGCGAAGTCGCCGCCATGGCATGCGGCGCGAAGACCTCGGAGCGGGTAGCGAAAGTGCGGTCGGATATCCGGTCCACGGCGGTGCCCTCCGGGCTGGCCAGGGTCAGTGCAAGCAGCGTGGCTGCGGCAAGTGTGCGCATCGACGGTCTCCTGAAGGTATCCCCGCAGTCATTCTGCCCGCCTTGTGCCACGCCACGGTGAAAGAGCCGGTCGCAGCGAGAGCGTGCTGCGGCGGAGCGAGCGGGCTAGCCGGCCAGCCACCAGCGCCAGCCGAGCAGGGTCGCCAGCGATAGCGGAATGCCGAATCCGACCATGGCGGCCGCCAGTCCCGGCGCCAGCCGATGCGAGATGGCCAGCGCGCTGGCAGTGATCATCGGCGCCATCGCTGATTCCAGCACGGTGGCCTGGCGCATCAGCGCGTCCATGCCAATCAGCCCGGTCAGCAGCCAGGCCGCCGCCGGCAACACCAGCAGTTTCGCTGCAAGGCCAAAGGCCAGCGGACCACGCTCGCGGGCCGGGACGCGAAAGCGTAGCTGCAGGCCAATGGCCAGGGTGACCACCGGCAGCAGGGCATCGGAAAGCCGCGCCAGCAGCCGCTCGAACGCCGGATGTGGCTCGGCCGGCATCACCGTCAGGGCGATGATCAAGGCGATGAAGGGCGGAAAGCGCAGCACCCGGCGGCCGATATCGGCCAGGGTCGGCGGGCTGTCGCCGCCGTAGCGGGCCAGCACCCACAGCCCCCAGCTGCTGAGGATCAGGAAGCTGCCGAACTGGTCATAGGCAACGGCATACGGCAGGGCCGCGGTGCCGAGGAAGGCCTCGGTCAGCGGATAGCCGAGGAAGGACGTGTTGCCCAGCGGAATGCACAGCAGCAGGACCGCCTTCTCGTCATTGCGCAGGGCCATCAGCTTGGCCGCGAGCAGTACCAGGCCGATGCTCAGCGCCAGCAGGGTCCAGGGCACGATGATCAGCCCGAGCAGGTTGGCATCGAACTGTAGCTGCGAGGCAAAGCGCAGCACCGCCGCCGGCAGGCAGACATTCAGCGCGAACTGGTTGAGTACCTCGGCGCTGTTCTCCGGCAGCAGGCGCAGCCGGGAGCAGAACACGCCGGCGGCGATCATCAGGCCGATCAGCAGGAAGGAGTCCAGAGCCATGTGTCGACGATAGCGGGTCGGCAGCGCCGGATGGAATGCGGCGATGGTCGGGGGTCTGCCCTGTGCTGCTTTGGTGCTGCAGCCCGAGCCCGCCCAGCGGCCCTGGCGCACTGACTGAACCAATCCCTCGGCAGCGCTGGCGGCGGGCCCGGTGCTCACGTATCATTGCGGCGCTTCGACGTTCGCCGATATCAGGCCATCCCCTTTCGAATCCGCTCTGCGCCGCCCGTCTGGCTGGCCAGCGCCTGGTTCGCGCCTTGGCCCCGGCAATGTCCCGGCGTCCGCCTGCAATGGCAGGGGACCCAATCTTTCTCGGTTGCGCGGTGTGGGAGCGCTCCGGTTTCATTCTGGAGTGTTCTCAATGTCTTTTGCCTCCCTGGGCCTTGACCCGGCTCTGCTGCGCGCGCTTGATGGTCTTGGCTATACGCAGCCCACCGAAATCCAGCAGCTGGCCATCCCCGTCGTCCTCACCGGACAGGATCTGCTGGCCGGCGCACAGACCGGCACCGGCAAGACCGCGGCCTTTTCCCTGCCGCTGCTGCAGCGACTGGCGCCGGGCGGCGCCGCCAGCCCGCGCCAGCCGCGCGCGCTGATCCTGACCCCGACCCGCGAGCTGGCCCTGCAGGTGCAGCAAAGCCTCAAGGAGTACGGCCAGCACCTGCGCATGCGCAGCTGCACCATCTTCGGCGGCGTCGGCATGCAGCCGCAGATCGAGGCGCTGCGTCGCGGCGTCGAGATCGTGGTTGCCACGCCGGGCCGGCTGATGGACCACATGCAGCAGCGCACCATCGACCTGTCGAAGGTCGAGGCGCTGGTGCTGGACGAAGCCGATCGGATGCTCGACATGGGCTTCCTGCCTGCGATGCGGCGGATCCTCGCCGTGCTGCCCAAGCAGCGCCAGACCCTGCTGTTCTCGGCAACCTTCGCCAGCGAGATCAAGCAGCTCGCCCAGCAGTTCATGCAGCAGCCGGCAGAAGTGCAGGCCACGCCGGCCAACACCACCGCGCCGCGGGTCGAGCACCGGGTGCACCCGGTCGACGCAGCGGCCAAGAAGGAGCTGCTGCTGCATCTCCTGTCGGCCGACAGCCGCCAGCAGCGGCTGATCTTCATGCGCACCAAGCATGGCGCGGACAAGCTCTGCACCATCCTTGAGCGGGCCGGCCACAAGGCCATGGCGATCCACGGCAACAAGAGCCAGAACGCTCGCGTGCGCGCGCTCGACGGCTTCAAGAAGGGCGCCGTGAACCTGCTGATCGCGACCGATATCGCCGCCCGCGGCATCGACATCGATGATCTGCCGGTGGTGATCAACTACGAGCTGCCGATGGTCGCCGAGGACTACGTGCACCGCATCGGTCGCACCGGCCGCAACGGCCGCAGCGGCGAGGCGATCTCCCTGGTCTGCGCCGACGAGTCGGACCGCCTGCGCGCGATCCACCGCCTGCTCGGCAACGAGATCCCGCGGGTCGAGGTCGAAGGCTTCGTGCCCAGCCAGCCGCTCAAGCTGACCGCCTCGGGCAGCAGCGCGCGCAACAATGGCCCGCGTCGTCCGGGTGGCGGCGGCAGTGGCCGTCCAGCGCATCACCCGCGTCCGGGCGGACAGCCGGCACGCAGCGGCCAGCGCCGCCGCCAGGCCAGCGCCGCGCGCTGAGCCGGGTCAAGCCGTGACTTCCGCGGCGATCCAGTGACCGCGACCCAGTGATCGCCCCGCACGCCGGCGGCTTTCACGGGGTAGCAAGGCTTTCGCCTCCAGCGCCGCGCAGCGGCGCACCGGAAGGGTGAGCAAGGGTCCGTGCGGACGGCATCTGCCGTCCGTGCTTGGCAACCCAGCCGCAACCGCGAGACCCGGGCCGGTTTGTCGCCGAGCGGCGCCCATTGGTCTGGCGCTCGTTGCGATCCTGATCCGGGCTATGCGGGCTATGCGGGCTATGCGGGCTATGCGGGCTATGCGGGCTATGCGGGTTATGCGGGTTATGCGGGTTGTTGCAGCAAGGGAAGACGCGAGCCCTCCGTAATCGTATTGCGAGTCATTCGCATCCGCATTAAGCTCTGCGGGCCGCGCTGCGCCGGCGCCAGAGTGACCAAGCCGCCCGTGAAACCTGCCCTCGCCTCGATTCTTGCCCTCGCCAGCCCCGCCCTGCTGCACGCAGCTGGGGTACCGACCACGCAGCAAGATGCCGCCAATGAGCTCGACCAGATCATCGTGGTCGGCCGCGCGCAGACCCTCTACTCGACGCCGGACTCGAGCTTCGCCACGCGCACCGATACCGCGCTCGAGGACACCCCGGTGTCGATCCAGGTGATCAACCGCGATCTGATCGACGATCAGGCGTCACGCCAGATCACCGATTTGTACCGCAACGTTGCCGGGGTCAGCAGCTTCTCCTACGCCGGCGTCACCTTCCGCGGCTTCCGCCAGGAAGAGATCCTCTATGACGGCCTGCGCGGCGATCCCTACAACGGCTTTGCCGTGCCGCAGCTGTTCTCGATCCAGCAGGTCGAGTTCCTCAAGGGCCCGAGCGGCGCGCTGTATGGCGCCGGCCAACCGGGCGGGCTGATCAACTACGTCACCCGCAAGCCCAGCCCGGACACGTCGCGTGAACTGCGTGTTGCGATTGGTGATGACGACTTCTGGTCTGTCGGCTTCGATGCGACCGGCCGTTTCGACAGCGCCGGCCGCTGGTTCTACCGGGTCGGCCTGTACCGCGATGACGAGAAGCCCTTCCGCTTCAACACCTCGCTGGAGAACGAGCTGGTCGATCTCGGCCTCGGCCTTGCCTGGAGCGAGCACGGCCGCGCGCTGCTGCAGTACAGCGACATCGCCCAGTACTACGGCGGCGCCCGGCTGCGCGGCGTGCCGGTCAACGATGACGGCCTGTTCCTCACCGATCGGCGCTGGAACCACAACGAAGCCAGCGACTTCCAGGACCTCAGCGCCGAGGTGTTGCAGCTGCGCATCGAGCAGCGACTTTCGGACGCCTGGCGCATGGACGCCACCGTTCGCCACTACGACAACAACGAGCTGCAGCAGTACCACGAACCCTTTGGCCTGCTGGATACCGACGGCGAAGGCGTGCTCGACTTCTCTCGGCGCCAGTTCCGCGACCAGGACCGCGACAACAGCGCGCTGGCGGGCGCGGTAAACCTGATCGGCGAACTCGAAGGCTTCGGCGGCGAGCACACCCTGCTCCTCGGTATCGACCACGCGGATAGCGAGGGCCGTTTGCGCAGCGCGCTGGCGGCACCGCTGGAGACTGGCGGCCGGGTCCCCGGTCTGTCCCTGCGCGATCCGCAGTACGGGCTGACCTCGCCGGACGACTATGCGCTGGACACCATCAGTCCAAATCTCAGCGACAGCTCACAGCGTCGGCTCGGCCTCTACCTGCAGGACCAGCTGCGCCTCAACGACCGCTTCGACCTGCTGCTTGGCGCGCGCCACGACCGCTTCGAGGATCACAACCGGCGCAACGGCCAGCGCTTCGATGACAGCGGCTGGAGCCTGCGCGGCGGCGCCGTCTATCACCTGGGCGACGCCTGGAACGTCTACGCCACCGTCGGCGAGGGCTTTCAGCCGCAGTCCCTTGGCAGCCAGAACCCGCTGGCCGGTGGCCCCTTCGAGCCCGAGACCAGCGAGCTGAAGGAGCTCGGCGTCAAGGGCGTGATCGACGACGGCCGTTGGCGAATCAATGCCGCGGTCTACGAGATCGACCGCGAAAACGTGCTGCAGGCCGACCCGCGCGGCGATGTCGGTGGCGACGGCGTCGACGACCGCGCGTTGATCGGACGGGTGCGTGCCCGCGGCGGCGAGATCGACCTGGTCGGCGACGTCACCGATCGTTGGGTGATCACTGCCGCCTATGCCTACAACGATACCCGCATCCTCGAGTCGACCAGCGCGATCAGCAACGCCGTCGGCGATCGCTTTGCCAACGCGCCACGTCACCAGCTTGGTGCCTGGACGCGCTACGCGTTTCCCTCCATCGACTCGGCGCTGGCGCTTGGGGTCGACTTCGTCGACCGCCAACTCACGCTGTCCGGCCAGCAGGTCAAACCCTTCACCGTCTACGACCTGAGCTGGCAGAGCCAGCTCGGCGACTGGCTGCTGCAGCTGAATGTGAAGAATCTGACCGACAAGGTCTACGCCAGCAGTGGCTTCATCGACCGCACCGGCTCCTTCCCCGGCGAGCCTCGGCGGGTGTATCTGCAGGCGATCTGGCGCTTCTGAGCGGATATGAGCGTGCGCTTCTCCGGCCATTGCCAAGGCGTGCCTGGGGAAAGCCCTTGCCTTGCGGTGGAGGGTACGCAATGAGCCGTCGCCTATGGTTCGACTGGCACAGCTGGGCCGGGCTGAAACTGTCCCTGTTCATGGCTTTCATCCTGGCCACTGGAACGCTGGCGGTGCTGGCACACGAGATCGACTGGCTGCTGCACGCGGAGATGCGCGTCGCGCCGCGGCAACTCCCCACTGCGTCCTGGGGCGCCTGGACCGAGGCGGCGTGGAGCGCCTATCCGCAGGCGAGCCTGCTGCGTCTGGATGCGCCGATCGATCCATGGTTTGCCGTACGCGGCACCCTGCGCGCAGCCGACGGAACAACGCGCTATGTGTGGATCGAACCCTGGCAGGCAAGGGTCCTTGGCGATACCTCCTTCGTCAACGCTCACCGCATCCTGCGCAACACTCATCGGCACCTGATGCTGCCGGTACAGATCGGTGTGCCGCTGGTCTGCTCGCTGGCCTTCCTGCTGGCGGTCTCGATGGTGACCAGCTTCGTCGTCTACAAGCGCTGGTGGAAAGGCTTCTTTAAGAAGCCGCGCGGCGAGCATGCGAGACGGCTGTGGGGCGACTGGCATCGACTGCTCGGTGTCTGGTCGCTGTGGTTCGTGCTGCTGATGGTGCTAACCGGGGTGTGGTACCTCATCGAGCAGTTCGGCGGTGCGGCGCCGCCGCCGGAGCGCCACGGCAAGCTGGCCCAGGCGCCGGAAGTCGAGCGTCCGCCGCGTCTGCGCGCTGAACAGATCGATGCCGCGATTGCGCTGGCACGCGCCGCGTACCCGCAGCTCACCGTGCTGGCGATAAACCTGCCGCAGTCGTCGTCCGATCCGCTGACCGTCGAAGGGCAGGCCGAGGCCCTTCTGGTGCGCGAGCGCGCCAACTCCGTGGCCGTCGACGTCTTCCGCGGCGAAGTGCTCGGGCGCGCGTCTGGTACCTCGCTGTCGCTGCATCAGCGCATCGCTGAGGCGGCTGATCCGCTGCACTTCGGTACCTGGGGCGGGCTGCCTAGCAAGCTCGCCTGGCTCGTTTTTGGTTCAGCGCTGACCGCGCTGTCGCTGACCGGCGCCTGGCTCTACGTGCTGCGCATCCGCGCATCGCTGCGCGGCGCCGGCGCCCCTGCCTGGCCCATGTTCTGGCAAGCCATGGGCCACTGGCGCTGGATCTCGGTCGGGTTGATAGCCTTGTCGCTGGCGCTCACGCCGAGACTTTTCCTCACCTGATGCCGTTCCAACTCAACTTGAAGGAGTACACCATGAAGACGCCGTCGGCCCTCTGCGCTGCCACCGTCCTGATGCTGATCGCCGCGCTGCCGGCAAAGGCCGAGGACGCCTACGCTGCCTACCTGGACGGCGCGACCCGGGTTGTAGCAGCCCTCGAATCCGGCGCCGATCCCGCCAGCCAGGCGGCCCCGTTGCAAGCCCTGGCGCGCCAGGCCAATGCGCTCATCGATCCTTTCGCAGCCCGTTTCCCGGCCTGCACCGAGTATCTGACAGCAACGCGCGTGCTCAACGATCGCTGGCAGTCGTTGTCGCTGGAACAGATCGAGAAGGACTTCCACCACGACGGAGCCCTTCCGGCGGTCGCCGAGCCGCAGGATCGCGCGCTCTGCTATCAGATGAAGGACCTGCTGGTTCACCCGCTGACCGCGCTTCGCATGCTTGGGGAATCGCCGGTCGACCGCGCTGGCATCGAGCACGAGATCGTCGAGGTGATCGCGCACGCCAGGGCACTGCGGGCGCTGATGGCGCAGTAGGCCGCGCGCGGCGCATCCGGCACATATGCCGCGGCTCATGCCGAGCCATCATTTCCCGACCAGCCGCGTGCGGCCGATGATTTCCCCACGAGGCGCGCGGCGTCTGGCGGTGCGTTGGCATGGGCGGTTTCGAGGACCTTTGGCTGTTCATCCTTATCGGCCTTGCCGCTCAGCTGGTTGATGGCGCGCTGGGCATGGCCTACGGGATCACCTGCACCAGCCTGCTGCTGGCGATGGGCGCGCCGCCGGCGCTGGCCTCGGCCAGCGTGCACACCGCCGAGGTCGGCACCAGCGGCCTGTCCGGGGTCAGCCACTACGCGCTTGGCAATGTCGACCGCCGCCTGTTCTGGCGCCTGGTGTTTCCGGGCATCGCCGGTGCCGCGCTCGGCGCGCTGCTGATCGGCGCCATCGACGGCGCCTTGCTCAAACCCCTGGTGGCGACCTACCTGCTGATTGTCGGCGCCCTGGTGCTGTGGCGAACCTTGCGTCCGCGGCCGCCGCGGCAGATCGAACCCGGACGCCTGGCGCCGCCCCCGCAAGGTCTGTTCGCCGGCTTCCTCGACGCGGTTGGCGGCGGCGGCTGGGGCTCGATCAATGTCACTACCCTGATCGCCCGCGGGGTCGAGCCGCGGATCGCCATCGGCACGGTCAATGCCGCCGAATTCTTCGTCAGCGCCACGGTCGCCAGCCTGCTCTGGCACGTGGTCGGCGCCGACAGCCTGCCGGTGGTTGCCGGGCTGCTGATCGGCGGGATGATCGCCGCGCCGCTGGCCGCCTACGCCGCCCGCCACGTGCCGGCGCGGATCGCCTCCGGTCTGACCGCCGGCGTGGTCCTGCTGCTCAGCGTCTCGACCCTGGCCCAGTCGCTGATCTGATCGAGGCTGCGCTTCCCGCTATCATCGGTACTCGGCTCAACGGGGAAACTCCATGCAGGGCGCAGGCGGCACACCAGGCGGCATCGGCCAGTTCCTGATCGGCTTCGTGATGGCGGTGGCCGGCGGCTGGCTGCTGGTCAACCAGGTCAGCGTGCACAGCGGTGGCTGGTCGCTGTGGGGCTACAACAGCTTTGGCCTGTCCCTGCTGCCCTTCATCGTCGGCACCGGCCTGCTGTTCTTCAACGGCCGCTCGCTGGCCGGCTGGCTGCTGCTGATCGCCGGTCTGGTGATCATCTTCGCCGGGATCCTGGTCAACCTGAACATCTACTTCCGCCCGACCAGCCTGTTCAACACCCTGGTCATGCTGGCCCTGTTGGCCGGCGGGCTGGGTCTGCTGGCGCGCTCGCTGCGCGGCCCCGAGTCCAGCATCACCACCAAGGAGCCAAGCTGATGGAGTTTGCCGTCGCTGATCTGTCCGATGCCCATCCGGACTGCCTGATCCTCGCCCCCGGGCTTGCCGACTTTGGCGGCGCCCATCGCTTTGCCGGCCCGATCCGCACGCTCAAGGTGTTCGAGGACAACGCCCTGGTCCGCAGCACTCTTGAAACGCCGGGCGAGGGCGCTGTGCTGGTGGTCGACGGCGGCGGTTCGCTGCGCTGCGCCCTGGTCGGCGGCATGCTCGGCGAGCTGGCGGTCAACAATGGCTGGGCCGGCATCGTGGTCCATGGCTGCGTGCGCGACGTGGTCGAGCTGCGCGCTCAGCCGGTCGGCGTGCGCGCCCTGGCCTGCCATCCGCGCAAGAGCGCCAAGGGCGCGCATGGCGGGGTCGCCGACGGGGCGGTCGAGTTTCTCGGCGTTCGCATGACTTTCGGGGATTGGCTGTACGCCGACGAGGACGGCATCCTGATCAGCCCTCGCGCCTTGCTGTAGTCGGCGGACACGCTCGCTTCAGCTGCCGGCGGTGATCCTCGGCCAGCCCAAGCCTTTATCGAGCGATTCCCCATGCGCACACTGTTGCTCTGCCTGTTGTTCTGCTCGGCCCACGTAGGCGCCAGCGAACCGTCCGAGGATCCGGCCACCGAACTCCCGGTGCAGACCCTCGAAACCGTCGTGGTGACCGGCGAGCAGCCCGGCCCCGGGCTGTGGCGGATCGAATCCGCCGAAGGCCGGCGGATGTGGGTGCTGGCCAGCCTGGTGCCCTTGCCCAAGCGCATGCAGTGGACCGCCGACGAGGTCGAGCAGCGGGTCGCCGAAGCCGGACGAGTGCTGCTCTCGCCGGGTGGCCGCTTCGAGGTCAAGGCCGGTTTCTTCGCCCGCCTCGGGCTGATCCCGGCGGCCATGCGCGCGCGCAACAACCCCGGCAAGCAGCCGCTTGTCGAGGTCGTGCCCGAGCCGCTCTACGCGCGCTGGACGGTGCTCAAGAAGCAGTACATGGGGCGCAGCCGCAGCGTCGAGAAGCGTCGTCCGCTGGTCGCCGCGCAGACCCTGTTCTCCGAGGCCCTGGACGATGAGGACCTGAGCTGGAAGAACATCGCCGAGCAGCGGGTGGAGAAGGCGGCGAAGAAGGCGCGGCGGGAGATCGTCGAGCCGGACATCGAGATCGTCATCGAAGACCCCAAGGCCCTGCTGCGCGACTTCAACGAATCGCAGCTGGAGGACCTGGACTGTTTCGAGAAGACCCTCACCCGGCTGGAGGATGACATCGAGCCAATGAAGCTGCGCGCCAATGCCTGGGCGCTGGGCGCGGTCGACCTGCTGCAGTCGATGGAATGGCGTGATGCGTCGCGCGCCTGCGTCGATGCCGTGCTTGGCGCCGCGCTGGCCGAGCGCTATGGCTTTGCCGACGTCGAGCAGCGGGTGCGCACGCGCTGGCTTGAGGAAGCACGCAAGGCCCTGGTCGAGGTCGAGACCAGCTTCGCCGTGCTGCCGATCGGTCTGGTGATCGGCAAGGACAGCCTGCTTGCCGTGCTTCAGGCCGAGGGGTTCACGGTAATCGCGCCGGGCGCGGAGCTGGCCGAAGACGAGAGGCCGGAAGCCGCCCCGGGCGGCTGAGCGCGACCTGCGCGCCGCGCGCGGGCAGCCATGCAGCGGCGCCGTGTTGGCGAATTCACCCCAGGGTGTCGAGAATAGGACGCTGTCCCGACCGCAGGAGAGCATCAGATGAAGACTCGCGCCGCCGTAGCCTGGGAGGCCGGCAAGCCGCTGCAGATCGAGGAGATCGACATCGAGGGTCCGCGCGCTGGCGAGGTGCTGGTGCGGATCATCGCCACCGGCGTCTGCCATACCGACGCCTTCACCCTGTCCGGCGATGATCCCGAGGGGCTGTTCCCCGCGGTGCTCGGTCACGAGGGCGGCGGCATCGTCGAAGAGGTCGGCCCGGGGGTGACCTCGGTGAAACCCGGTGATCATGTGATTCCGCTGTACACGGCGGAATGCCGGACCTGCAAGTTCTGCACGAGCGGCAAGACCAATCTGTGCCAGGCGGTGCGTGCGACCCAGGGCCACGGCCTGATGCCGGATTCGAGCAGCCGCTTCAGCAAGGGCGGCAAGCTGATCCACCACTACATGGGCACCAGCACCTTTTCCGAATACACCGTGGTGCCGGAGATCTCGCTGGCGGTGATCAACAAGGCCGCGCCGCTCGACCAGGTCTGCCTGCTCGGCTGCGGCGTCACCACCGGGATCGGCGCGGTGCTGAACACCGCCAAGGTGACGCCCGGCTCAACCGTCGCGGTGTTCGGCCTTGGCGGAATCGGGCTGGCGGTGATCCAGGGCGCGGTGATGGCCAAGGCCGCGCGGATCATCGCCATCGACATCAATCCGGGCAAGTTCGAACTGGCGAAGCAGATGGGCGCGACCGACTGCGTCAATCCCAAGGACCATCCGGATACGCCGGTGCAGCAGCTGATCGTCGACATGACCGACGGCGGCGTCGATTACAGCTTCGAGTGCATCGGCAATGTCGAGGTCATGCGCGCCGCGCTCGAGTGTTGCCACAAGGGCTGGGGCGAGAGCGTCATCATCGGCGTGGCTGGCGCCGGCCAGGAGATCCGCACCCGGCCCTTCCAGCTGGTAACCGGCAGGGTCTGGCGTGGCAGCGCCTTTGGCGGGGTGAAAGGCCGCACCCAGCTGCCCGGCATGGTCGAACAGGCGATGCGCGGCGAGATCGATCTGGCTCCCTACATCACCCACCGCATGGGCCTTGAGCAGATCAACGAGGCATTCGACCTGATGCACGAAGGCAAGTCGATCCGCACCGTGATAGCGTTCTGAGCGGCGTGCAGAGGAGCGTGCAGATGGAACCTTCAGTGCAAGGCGAACCGATCGGCCTGCCGGACGGCGTCACCCGCGCCGAGCAGCACGCCAGCTTCGGCGGCTCGCAGGAGGTCTGGAAGCACCGCTCCAAGGTGCTCGACTGCGATATGCGCTTTGGCATCTACCTGCCGCCGCAGCTCGCAAAGGGCCCCTGCCCGGTCATCTACTGGCTGTCCGGGCTGACCTGCAGCGAGCAGAACTTCATCACCAAGGCCGGCGCCCAACGGGCGGCCGCCGAGCTGGGTCTGGTGATCGTGGTGCCGGACACCAGCCCACGCGGCGGTGACCTCGCCGACGACGACAACTACGACCTCGGCCAGGGCGCGGGCTTCTACGTCAATGCCACCGAAGCGCCGTGGTCGACGCACTACCGGATGTACGACTACGTGGTCGCCGAGCTGCCGGCCCTGGTCGAGAAGATTCTGCCCTTCGATGGCCGGCGCAGCGTGATGGGCCACTCGATGGGCGGGCATGGCGCCCTGGTCGTGGCCCTGCGCAATCCGGATCGCTATGCCTGCGTCTCGGCCTTCGCGCCGATCGTCGCGCCCAGCGAGGTGCCTTGGGGGCGGAAGGCGCTGACTGCCTATCTCGGCAGCGATGAGTCCCACTGGGCCGCTTATGACGCCTGCCGGCTGGTCGCGGCGCGCGGCCGCGAGGGCAAGCCCGCGTTGCCCGAGATCCTGATCGACCAGGGCGAGGCCGACGACTTCCTCGGCGTCTCGTTGACCCCGCAGCGCTTCGCCGCCGAGTGCGAGAAGGCCGGTCAGCCGCTGGACCTGCGCATGCAGCCGGGCTACGACCACAGCTACTACTTCATCGCCAGTTTCCTGCCCGGGCATCTGGCCTGGCACGCAGCGCAGATGCGCGGCGGCTGATCCGCAGCGTTTGATGCCTGGCGATTGCTGCGACGCGGCGTCTGCCGCGCCGCGCTCAGCGCCAGAACTCGATCAGATGCGCCGGCTTGGTCTCGGCAGGCATGGCCTGCCCGCCATCGTCTGCGGTCTTCACCAGGCTGCTGTCGAGGTGCTCAAGACGCAAGGTATGGCGACCCTCGCGCAGGCCGCGCACGTCGATGAAGGTGACTACGCCGTCCAGAATACCCTCGCCACCCTGCATGCGGTGGAACTCCAGGTTGGGCTGGGTAGCGCCATTGAGCTGGATGCGGAACAGCTGGCCGAAACAGGTCACCCGCGCCTGCCACGCCGCGCGCTGGGCCTCGGCGCGCTGCTCGGCGTCCGCGCCCTCGTTGCTTTCGATCTCCTGCGTCGGGCAGCGCTCGGCGAGCAGGGCGTCATGCTGGCGCGCCTGGTAGGGCAGGCTCAGGCGCAGGTAAGGTCCGCGCACGATCTCGCTGTCGATATACGGCGACACGCTGGCGGCCATCGACCCTTTGCGATAGCGGGCGTAGTGGGTCGGCAGCAGGCCGAAGTCCCGCTCGGTCTCGGCCAGCGCGTCGCCGCGCACGCCTTGGAAACGATCCAGCCGGGCATAGGTGTCAAAGGTGGCAAGACCGAGCACCGAGTAGATCACCGCGATCAGCACCCAGGCGCCGCGCTTGCCGCCGAAGTTGGTGGTGATCAGCGAATTCAGCGGCTGCTGCATGCGGTGCAGTGAGATGCCGAACGAGATGCGCAGCAGGAACAGGGTCGGGCGGCGCAGCCAGGTCCCTTCGGCAAGCCGCGGCAGCAGGTACTTGTCGATCACCATCGGCAAGATCATCAGCACCAGGAAGCTGATCACCAGGACCAGCTCGACCTGCTTGGAGACGCCGAACACGCCCAGCAGAGAGACCAAGCCGAAGAAGATCAGCGAGACGACCATGATCATCAGGCTCAGCTGGGCGGCCATGATGCCGTAGCCGAACACCAGGCTGGCCTGGTTGTCGGCGCGCTCGATCGCCTCGTCCATATTGTCAGCCGCTTCGCGGGTGAGCTTGTGCGCCAGCGGACCGCCGCTGAGATTGTCCCAGCGCGGCCCTTGCGGATAGATCGAGTGCACCCCGACCAGGGCCACCCAGCGCGCCCGCGCGGCAAGATGCACGACGAAGGTGATCAACAGAACGAACAAGACCAGCTTGGCGTAGAGATAGCTGTACAGGACCAGCGGCTGGAGAAGCTCGCTGGCCACCGGCCAGGTACCGATGAAGTAGGCCTCCAGCGGATCGCGCAGGGTGAACAGGGAGAACACCAGAGCGCCGGAGATCAGCAGTTCGATCTCCCAGGTCGGCGTGGTCCGGCGCGGCACTTGCAGTGGCTGCTCGTTCGGGGTCTGTTCGCTCATGCTGCGCTCCGCCAACCTGACTGCCGGATCATACAGACGCCGGCGGCGGGCTCGCCGTGACCTGCCACGACGCGCGCCGACTCAGTCGGCGCTGCCACGCGGCCGGAGCAGGCCGCGCAGGGCCAGCACCTCATCACGCAGGGCGCGCACCTCGGCGACCAGCGGCTCCTCGCCGCGTTCCACCGCGGCCTCGACGGCAGCCTCGCGGTCAGCCTGGATCTCCGACTGCATGGCATTCACCACCACGCCGATGAACAGGTTCAGGGCGGTGAAGCTGGTGGCCAGGATGAAGGGCACGAAGAACAGCCAGGCCAGCGGGTAGACCTCCATCACCGGGCGCACGATGCCCATCGACCAGGACTCAAGGGTCATGATCTGGAACAGGGTGTACAGCGAGTCACCGATCGAGCCGAACCAGTCCGGGAAGGCGCCGCCGAACAGCTTGGTCGCCATCACCGCGCCGACGTAGAAGATCAGCCCCAGCAGCATGACGATCGAGCCCATCCCCGGCAGCGCGCCGAGCAGCGCCCCCACCACCCGCTTGAGCGAAGGCAGGATGGTGATCAGGCGCAGCACACGCAGCACGCGCAGCGCGCGCAACACGGTCAGCGGCCCGCTGCTCGGCACCAGGGCAATCGCCACCACGAAGAAGTCGAACAGGTTCCAGCTGTCGCGGAAGAAGCGCAGCCGCTGCACCCACATCTTGGCCAGCAGCTCGAGCACAAACACCGCCAGGATCAGCTTGTCCAAGGTGAGCAGCACCCCGCCATAGCGCGCCATCACCTCGGCATCGGTCTCAAGCCCCAGGGTCACGGCATTGATCAGGATCAGCACCAGGATGAAGCGTTCGGTGCGCGGATCGGCAAGCAGGCGGCTGAGGAAGGCGGTCATCAAGGCATCTGGTCGAGGGAAAAACCTGCGCATTCTAGGCTGAGCGGGTGCGCTGCGGTGGCCTGCGACGTCCGCCGTTCAGCCGCATACCCCAGGCGAGGGCGTAGCGCTGAGGGTTTCGCGCATCGGCTGTTGACCTGACCGCTGCGCAGCAGCTGGCCCCGGGCGATCCGGCCTCCCCGGCGGCGCGCTCAGAAGTGCTGGAAGATCTCGCCCAAGCGGTCGGCGCGTGCGCGCGGGCGGGCCGCGCGTTCAGGTTCGATCGGCTGCCAGCGGCCGTCCTGCTGTTGGCCGACATCGAACACGAAGAAGTAGTCACCGTCGGCGCCCATCCTGAGATCGGCGATGCGCAGTCGGTGCTCGGCCATGACCACGCGCATGAAGCCGTGGGTGAACCAGTGCAACCTCTGCCCGCCGGGCAGGATCATCGCCGCATTGCGCGCGGCCGGCTCGGTCGCGGTCCAGCGCCACTGGGTCGGCGGCGCGCCGGGGCGTAGCGAAATATAGGCCTCGCCGTCACCGCGCGGACCCACCGCCACGGCGCGCCACATGAAAGTGGTGAACGGAGCCGGTGAAACCAGCAGTTGGGTGGCTTCGAGGTCGAGACCTGCGGCGGTCAGCGCAGCGTCCGCGCGCTCCGTGGCGAGCTGCTTGGCATAGACGCTCCAGCCGACATAGCCGGTCGACAGCAGCAGCCCGAGCACAGCCGCCGCGCGGACCCGCCCGGGATCAGCGCGGCGGCGCCAGGCGAGCACGCCCGCAACCAGCAGGGGCAGCGTGTAGAGGGGATCGATGATGAACAGGCTGGCCCACATGGTCGGTGGGTAGAACGGCAGCGGCCAGAGCAGCTGGGTGCCGTAGACGGTGAAGGCGTCGAGCAGCGGATGGGTGATCAGCACCGCCCACACCGCCAGCCACCAGCGCAAACGACCAACTGCGTGCAGGCCGCGATCCAGCTGCCAGCTGAGCAGCGCCAGCAGCGGCGCGACCAGTGTCAGCACGATCAGCGAATGGCTGTAGCCGCGGTGCTCGGTGAACTGGCGCAGCGGATCCAGCCCGCCAAGCAGGAAGGTATCGAGGTCGGGCAGGGTGCCGAACAGCGCGCCATAGACAAGTGCCCTCTTGGGCACCCGTGGTGCCACCGCTGCGGCGACCGCCGCGCCGAGCACGATCTGGGAAACCGAATCCATCCTGCGGTCCGTCAGATTGAAGAGGGCGCAAGCCTAGCCGGCGCCGCGGTTAGGCGCCATGAAGACCGGTGCTTGTGGCCGAGCCGGACAGGATTTCGCGTCCGCCGCGGATCGCCCCGGCGCAGGGCGCTCCGCAGGCAGTGCTCAGCGTCGGCGGGCCAGCAGGTAGTCGCCGACTTCGCCGTCGCTGCCGATCAGGGTCAGGCTTTCGACCCCGTCGACGAGCGCCAGCCAGCCGCGGCCGCGGTCCGGGCTGCCGGGAAAGCCATCGGCGTACAGCACGTAGTCGATCAGGCCGAGGCCACCCTCGGGCACGCGCAGGCGGCCGCTGCGGTCGCAGTCCTCGCCCTCTTCGGGCCGATAGCGCACGCAGACCGCGCCATCCGGCGCGATGCTCAGGGTGCCCTCGACGTAGAACCCCAGCGGCGGGGTGAGGTAGGGCAGCGCATACTCGCCGGCCAGCCGCTCCAGCGTCACCGGTAGCACCAGTGAGGTGCCTGCCGGCGCGCCGAGCTCCCAGGTTTGCGCGTCCGCGTCTCCCGAGGCAGCGAACTCCAGGCGCGCCGCCGCGCCGCCGTTGCCCTCGCCCTCGGCCACGCTGAGCTGGCGCAGGCCGCCATTGCCGCCGAGCAGTCGCGCTTCCAGCCGCCCGCCGGCGACTGCGGTGACCTCGGCGAGGCTGACCTTGGCCTTGTACAGGAAGGAAGGCGGCTGCCAGACCTGCTGGCCGCGGTACAGGGTGCCGCCCCACAGCCGTCCTTCGCCGTCGACGATGCCCCAGGCCTCCTCGACGATCTGCCCGTCGCGCAAGCTGCCGCGATAGAGGCGCGGAGGCAGGTCGTTCGGTGGCGGCAGCGAGCAGGGCAAGGCCGCAATCGGGGCAAGCGGGATGATCGGGATGCTCCCATCGCTGAAGCCTTGCGTGCTGGATGTCCAGCTCAGGGAGCCCTCAGCGCAGCTGTCGAAGCGCATCGTCACCTCGCCCCACACCGGCAGCGCCAGGCTGTCGGGGTCGAACTCGGCAAAGCGCATGCCGATCGGTGCGTAGGCGAGCCCGCGGATCTCGCGCCCCTCGACCACGCCCTCCACGTAGAGGGTCAGCGGTTCGCCTGCATTGTCGTAGACATGCCAGATGACCGCCGCGCGGGTGCCGCCGTCGACCAGCGAGATGCTCAGTCCGTGGCCGCTCTGCTCGGGGTTGAACCAGGGGCCGCTGATGCCGTCCGGAAGCGCGGCCGCGGCGGGGCCGGCGAGAGCGAACGCCAGGCAGGCGCGGGAAATCGGAGCAAGGCGGCTCATTGCGCGTCCTCCATGCGGGTGGCAACCAGGGCAAGCCCGTTGCTGCCGTTGTCGCCGATCAGGACCAGCCGCCGGCCGAGCGCGGACTCGTCGATCCAGCCGCGACCGGCATAGGAGGCGAAGCGGAGGTCATAAGTTCGCTGAAGACGAAAATCGAGCAATCCGTCCTCGCCCTCCAGCGCGCTGACGTGACCGCGGAACTCACACTCGGAGGCCTGGCCAAGGCAGGCGCTGCCGTCCTCTGCGATCCGCAAGGTACGCGTGAACTCGAAGAACTGTCCACGCAAACGATAGGTATAGGTGCCGGCCAGCTCCGCGCCATCCACCGGCATCACAAGCCGCGCTACCGACTGCGGCGCCGGCGTCCAGGTGACGCTGCGCACCAGGCTCGGCTCCGACGCCGGAAAGCGACCGCTATTGGTCCCGTCGAGGGTCCAGAAGCCCTCGATCTCGCGGCGTTTGCCGCGTGCAAAGTCCCAGTTCGGTTCGACCAGCTGCAGGGTAACGGCAACGCTGGCATCCCCTAGCGGGCGGGTCGATGTGGACAGGTAGGCCATCGGTTGCACCGAGGAAATGAAGGTCGTCGTCGGCACATCGGACAGGCGAATGCCCTGTGCCTCCAGTTCGCCGCTGTAGCCCCACAGTCGACCCTCGTGGTCGACGATGCCGAGTGCGGAAGACGGCACGCCGCTGGCGCCGGAATCGACGCTGCCCAGGTACAGGCCGGCGGGGATCGGGTTCTCTCCGGGCAGCACGCAGTCGAGAGAGTCGATGCGCGCCAACCGCTGGATATCGATCTGGCCATCGGCATAGGCCGGATCCAGCGCTTCCCAGCTGAGCACGGCGTTGTCGCATCCAGTGAAGCGGATGCGCACCGTGCCCCACTCGGGCAGCTGGATGTCGTCAGGATCGAACTCGGCAAAGCGCATCCCGCGCGGGGCGTAGGCCGGGCCGACCAGGTCGCGGCCCTCGACCACGGCATCGACGTACAGGGTCAGCGGTGCGCCGTCCGGGTCGTAGACGTGCCAGAGCACGACCCCGCGTGCGCCGCGGTCGGCCAGGCTGATGCTCAGTCCATGTCCGCTCTGGCTCGGGTTGAACCACGGCCCGGCGATGCCTTCGGGCAGCGCGGCCTGGGCACTGCCGGCGCCGAGCGCGGCCAGCAACGGCAACATCCATCGATTCATCGTCGTCTCTCCGTCCTCGGCCGTGGTGGTCCGCGGCTCCATGGGTCTGTCTTGTGGCAACCCGCAGCGTGGCCCGGCGCTGCCCATCCCTGGGCAGCCTTCCCGATCCGTGCTCAAGCCATGTGTTGGGTGGCGAAGCTGCTGACCGCCGGGATTCCGCGGAAGTTCCTTGTTTTGACGAAAGTCTTCGTCGATCAGGGCGCAGGCAGCTCGGAGAGCCAGTCGCGCGGGCGCAGGTAGTCAGCGAGGCGGGCCTCGGCGCTGCCGGCCTCCGGGGCGTAGCCGTACTCGAAGCGCACCCGCGGCGGCAGACTCATCAGGATCGACTCGGTGCGCCCGCCGCTTTGCAGGCCGAACAGGGTGCCGCGGTCCCAGACCAGGTTGAACTCGACGTAGCGGCCGCGGCGATAGAGCTGGAACTCGCGTTCGCGCTCGCCGTACGGGGTGTCGCAGCGGCGCGCGATCAGCGGCAGATAGGCGTCGAGAAAGCCATCGCCCACCGCCTGCTGGTAGGCAAAGCAGCGCTCGAAACCCCATTCGTGCAGGTCGTCGAAGAACAGTCCGCCGATGCCGCGGGTCTCGCCGCGATGCTTGAGAAAGAAGTAGTCGTCGCAGTGCTGCTTGTAGCGCGGATAGACCTCCTCGCCGAACGGCGCGCTGAGATCCCGGGCGACCTGATGCCAGTGGCGGACGTCTTCGTCGAACGGGTAGAAAGGCGTGAGGTCAAAGCCGCCACCGAACCACCAGGCGACCTCCTCGCCATCGCGCTGGGCCTGGAAGAAGCGCACGTTCATGTGCGTGGTCGGCAGATACGGGTTGTGCGGATGCAGGACCAGGGACACGCCCATCGCCCGCCAGCCGGCGCCGGCCAGTTCTGGCCGATGGGCCGAGGCGCTGGGCGGCAGGGCCGCGCCAGAGACCTCGGAGAAGCCCACCCCGGCCTGCTCGAAAACCGCGCCTTCCTTCAGGACCCGTGAGCGGCCGCCGCCGCCCTCGGCGCGCTGCCAGGGATCCTCGATGAAACGCGCGCGACCGTCGGTCTTCTCCAGGGCAGCGCAGATGCGCTCCTGCAGGCTGCAAAGGTAGTCGCGGACCGGGTCGGCATGGGCGGCGGCATGGCTCATCGTTGGTCTTCCAAAAGCTGTCGGGATGTGGTCGTGGAGGCTGCGCGGCCGCACAGGCAGAGCAGGGCGAAGGCCTCGCGGGCCAGCGCCAGCAGCACGAAGGCGTCGCTTCGCCAGCGTCGCTCGGCGGCGCACAGCTTGGCCGGAATGCCGAGCTGGCGAGCGAGCAGAGCGCAGCGCGCAAGATGCCAGCGGTTGCTGATGATCACCAGTGATTCCGCAGCGCCGGCGCGCAGCTGCGCCTGACGCAGATTCTCCTCGGTATCGCCGGCCACCACATCAAGTTCCACCACTGCGTCCCCGGGAAGTCCCAGGTCGCGCAGGTAGCCGTAGCCGGCTAGCGCCTCGCTCTGGGCGTGGGGATAGGCAGCAAGGCCCGACAGCAGCAGCCGCCGGGACGGCCCCCACAGCCGTCGGGCGCGACGCAGGCGGCGCGCATAAGCGAGCGGGATCTCGTCGCCGTGCAGCCGGTATCCCGGGACCAGCAGCAGATCGCCGTCAGCAAAACTGGGAGCCCGCTTGCCGACCTGGAGGGCCAGCTGCCAGGCGCGCAGATAGGCGATGCCGCCGCTGGAAAGGCACAGCCAGAAGCCGCGGAGCAGGCATCCGAGCCGTCTTGCGCTCACGCCGGGTGGTCCTCAATTGCCGGAAAAGCAGGGGCTACCTATACTCGCGGCCCCGTCCCGCCGTCCACAAGCGCCGGTACCTGCCGCCGTCGCGAGCGCTTTCATCCGCGCCCTGCGCGGCATGCACGGCAAGACCATGTCCTCCGATTCCGACCTCCCGCGCCGCCGCTGTCGCCCCCTGCTTGAGGTGGGCAGCTCGCCATCGCCTGCAGCCAGCCTGCTGGCGCGGATCGGTTTTGCCGACGGCCCCGCCGACTGCCCGCTGTCGCGGCTGGCAGGCCAGGCCGGCGCCGAGTGCTGGCATGCCCCGGATCCGGGCGCCTTCCGCATCGAGACCCTGTGGATTCCCGGCGCCGACGACATCGAGGCCGCCGCGCGCCAGGCCTACGCGAGCCTGCTCGGCAGGGTTCGCGGCAGCGCTCAGCCCTACCTGCTGCGGATCTGGAATTTTCTCGACGGGATCAATGCCGGCGACGGCGATGCCGAGCGCTATCGCGCCTTCTGCGTCGGCCGCGCCGCCGCGGTCGATTCGATCTTTCATGACCCGCCGCCAGCGGCTACCGCGATCGGCATGCCCACCGGTGCCGCCGCCGGGCTGCAGGTGCTGGCCCTGTGCGGCGCCGAGCCCGGTATCGCGCTGGAGAATCCGCGGCAAACACCGGCCTGGCGCTACCCGCGCGAGTTCGGCCCGGTCTCGCCCGGCTTCTCGCGCGGCGCCGTGCTCGGCCAGGACGCCTGCGCCGTACTGCTGGCCTCCGGCACTGCAAGCATCCTCGGCCACGTCTCCCAGCACGAAGGCGACGTCGAGGCCCAGCTCGCGGAGAGCCTGCGCAACCTTGAAGCTTTGCTCGCCGAGGGCGAGGCGCGCACCCGCTCGCAGTTCAGCCTGCAGCGCTGCCAGGCCCTGCGCGTCTACCTGCGCCACGCCGCCGACGCCGCGCGCCTGATGCCCATCCTCCGCCAACGCTTCGGCGACGGCGTACCGATCCGCGTCCTCCACGGCGACATCTGCCGCCGCGAGCTGGATGTCGAACTCGAAGGCGTTTTCCCCGCCGGCTGAGCGCAGTGACACGGCGCCACCATCCTCGCCCGGCGCCGCTGGCGCATGGCAGCGGTCGCGGAGACGCCGTGGCCGCGCCGGTGTCGTGCACGGCGAGGCGAAGGGCAGAAACCGCCCCGCAGCGAGTGTTTCGCAAAGGCAGTATCGGGCGCAAATTTGCCGGTCGTCGAGGTTCCCTCAGTTGCGCCGGCCTTCTTTGGGAGCGGATCGTATCCGCGACCGCGGAGCTTCGATCTAACCGCAGTCAGTGGCAAGCCTGTCGCGCTGCGGTCGCGGATACGATCCGCTCCCAAAACAGCTGGGCGCCCCAACGTTCGATACGGGCGTTCGGACGGTACGCCCGGTGCGCCCGGT
>CAYGMG010000024.1:0-37291 GCA_964350895.1 uncultured Lysobacter sp. | reverse complement strand
GGCAAGGCGCGAGAAGGAGGCATAGCAGCGCTATGGCGACGACGAGCAACGCAGCCTCGGCGATGCAGACCGAGCGAATTCTGCGATGTACGTCCGGGACAGGACACTAGCGCGGCGCTCACGCCCGGGTTCCGCCGACGGTCAGGGCGTCGATCTTCAGCGTCGGCTGGCCGACGCCCACCGGCACGCTCTGACCGTCCTTGCCGCAAATGCCGACGCCTGCGTCGAGCGCCAGGTCGGTGCCGACCATCGACACCCGGTTCATCACCTCAGGGCCATTGCCGATCAGGGTGGCGCCCTTGACCGGGGTGGTGATCTTGCCGTCCTCGATCAGGTAGGCCTCGGAGGCCGAAAACACGAACTTGCCCGAGGTGATGTCGACCTGGCCGCCGCCGAAGTTCGGTGCATACAGGCCGCGCTTGACGCTACGGATGATCTCTTCCGGATCACTCTTGCCGGCGCGCATGTAGGTATTGGTCATCCGCGGCATCGGCAGGTGGGCAAAGCTCTCGCGGCGACCGTTGCCGGTCGGCGCCATGCCCATCAGACGGGCGTTGAGGCTGTCCTGGATGTAGCCGACCAGACGGCCGTTCTCGATCAGGGTGGTGCACTGGGTCGGCTGGCCCTCGTCGTCCACGCTCAGCGAGCCGCGGCGGCCCGGCAGGGTGCCGTCATCGACGATGGTGCATAGCTCGGAGGCCACCTTCTCGCCCATCCGACCGGCGTAGGTCGAGGTGCCCTTGCGGTTGAAGTCGCCCTCCAGGCCATGGCCGACCGCCTCGTGCAGCAGCACGCCGGGCCAGCCGGGGCCGAGCACGACGGGCATGCTGCCCGCCGGCGCGTCGACCGCATCAAGATTCACCCGCGCCTGGCGCAAAGCTTCGTCAGCCAGCCCCTTGAGCCGTCCGCCGGCCAGCAGCTCCTCGAAGCCAAAGCGTCCGCCGCCACCCGAATAGCCCTGCTCACGGCGGCCGTTGCGCTCCAGGATCACGCTGACGTTGAAACGCACCAGGGGACGCACGTCGCCGGCGACCACGCCGTCCGAGCGCACCACCAGCATGGTGTCCATCACCCCGGCGATGCTCAGCATGACCTGACGGGCGAGCGGCTCGCTGTCGCGAATGTAGGCATCGATCTCGCGCAGCAGGCGGACCTTGGCTTCGCTACCCAGGCTGTCGATCGGATCAATCGCCGGATACAGCGCCGGGACCGCGCGCTGACGGACCTGGGGCACGCTGCCTTCGGCGCCGCTGCGGGCGATCGCGCGCGCGGCGTTGGCCGCCTCCAGCAGGGCCGGCAGGCGGATCTCGTCGCTGTAGGCGAAGCCGGTCTTCTCGCCGCTGATCGCCCGGGCTCCGACGCCCTGCTCGATCGAGTGGGCGCCGGATTTCACGATGCCGTCCTCCATCGACCAGCTCTCGCTGCGGGTGTGCTGGAAGTACAGATCGGCAAAGTCGACGCCAGGCGCCATCAGCCGCCCGAGCACCGGGCCCAGGGCCTCGGCAGACAGCTCGCCGGGAAACAGCAGGCGCTGCTGCGCCAGTTCAAGAATGGATGCGCTCACTCGGCTCTCAATGGCGGGATTGCTCCCTAGGTGGGCGCGAATTTTCGCAGATCAAGCGTGACCCTGGGCGCAATGCCCTGCGCGAACCGGCCGCGGCGGGGATAATGCGCGGATGCCGAAGATCGTCCTGTCGACCCTCAATGCCCGTTACGCCCATGCCTCGCTGGGCCTGCGCTACCTGCTGGCCAACCTTGGCGAGCTGGCGCCAGAAGCCGCGCTACGCGAGTTCGTGATCGGGCAGAAGACCGAGGACCTCGCCGAGACCATCCTTGCCGACCAGCCGCTGATCGTCGGCTTCGGCGTCTACATCTGGAATGTTGAGGAGACCCGCCGGCTGATCGCCCAGCTGCGCGTGCTGCAGCCGCAGCTGTTGATCGTGCTGGGCGGCCCGGAGGTCAGCTACGAGAGCGCCGAACAGCCGATCTGCGCGCTCGCCGACTACGTGATCACCGGCTGGGGCGATCTCAGCTTCGCCGAGCTGTGCCGTCAGCTGCTGGCTGGAACGCCGCCGCCACACAGGCTGATACCCGGCCGCCAGCCGCCGCTGTCGGATCTCGCCCTGCCCTACCGGCTGTACAGCGAAGAGGACCTGACCAAGCGCTACCTGTACGTCGAAGCCTCGCGCGGCTGTCCGTTCAAGTGCGAGTTCTGCCTCTCGGCGCTGGACAAGACCGCCTGGCCCTTCGCCCTGGACATCTTCATGGCCGAGCTGGAAACCCTGTACCAGCGCGGCGCGCGGCAGTTCAAGTTTGTCGACCGCACCTTCAACCTGAAGGTCGACACCTCGCTGGCGATCCTGCAGTTCTTTCTGGACAAGTTGGCCTCGGCGCCCGAGGACCCGGTATTCGCGCACTTCGAGCTGGTGCCCGACCACCTGCCCGAACGGCTCAAGGAAATGATCGTGCGCTTTCCGCCGGGCAGCCTGCAGTTCGAGATCGGCATCCAGAGCTTTGACCCCGAGGTCCAGGCGCGGATCTCGCGGCGGCAGAAGAACGCGGTGGCCGAGGAGAACCTGCGCTGGCTGCGCGAGCACAGCAGCGCGCACCTGCACGTCGACCTGATCGCCGGCCTGCCGGGCGAGACCGTCGAGCAGTTCGCCAGCGGGTTCGACCGGCTGGTTGCACTCGGGCCTCAGGAGATCCAGTTCGGCATCCTCAAGCGGCTGCGCGGCGCGCCCATCGCCCGCCATACTCAGGATTTCGGACTGCGTTTCTCGCCCGACCCGCCGTACAACGTGCTGGCCACCGACGCGATCGACTTTGCCACTTTCCAACGCCTTTCGCGCTTTGCCCGCTACTGGGACCTGCTCGCCAATTCCGGTCGTTATGCGCGCAGCCTTCCGCTGCTCCTCGGCGACTCGCCTTTCTCGCGCTTCCTGGCCTTCTCGGACTGGCTGTTCGCCACCACCGGCAAGACCCACGCCTTCGCCCAGGAGCGTCTGGTCCACCTGCTGCACGAGTACCTCGGCCTGCAGGGCATCGACGCCGGAAGCGCGCTCAGCTCCGACTACCACGGCGGCGGCGGACGCAGCCGGCTGGCCTTCGAGGCACAGGACATCACCCTGCCCACACCGCGCCCGCGTCGCGACGGCGCCCTGCCGAAGCGACAGGCACGCCACCTGGCGAACCATTGAGTTCAGCACAAAGCGCCGCGCGGCTGTCCTTCTTAGCCGGGAGAATCGACGACAATCGGAGCGGAAAGCGCCCAGGAATGCGCTTCGTGGCGGACCGATTCGGGCGCAATGCTGCCGTTCGCGTGGGGCGGGTCTTGGAGGCCGGATGGGCGCCCCAACGTTCGATACGAGCGTTCGGACGGTACGCCTTTCTGTGGGAGCGGATCGTATCCGCGACCGCGGAGCCTCAGCCTGGCCGCAGTCGGTGGCAAGCCTGTAGCGCTGCGGTCGCGGAGGTACGATCCGCTCCCACAACAGCTCGCCGGATTGCCCTGCGAACGGCAAAATTGCGGTCCAATGCGCCGCTGCCACTCGCTCACTCCAAGCCCGCAGCGGACAAGCCGGATCAGCCGCCGAGCAGGGTCTCGATCAGCGAGGGCAGCAGGGCGCTGGCGGCCTCGACGTTGCCGAGGACCTCGCCCATGGTGATCGGCGGCGCATGGCGGCCGAGCGGATCACAGCCCGCCGCCCAGTTGGCGACGATCACCAGGCTGGCATAGGCAAGGCCCAGTTCGCGGGCCAGGGCCGCCTCGGGCATTCCGGTCATGCCGACCACGTCGCAGCCGTCGCGGCGCAGCCGGCTGATCTCGGCGCGTGATTCCAGACGCGGACCCTGTGTAGCGGCGTAGCAGCCGCCGTCAACCACTTCGACACCGGCAGCTTCAGCTGCCGCCAGCAGCCTGCCGCGCAGGCCGGCATCGTAGGGCTCGGCGAACTCGGCGTGCTCGACCGCGGCGCCTGGCGCGTCACAGAAGGTCGATTCGCGGCCCCAGGTGTAGTCGATGATCTGCTCGGGCGCCCCGAGCGCGCGCGGCGCGAATCGCGAAGTGATCCCGCCGACCGTGTTCAACGCCAGCACCTCGCGGGCGCCCAGCGCGTGCAGCATGTGCAGGTTGGCGCGGTAGTTGATCCGGTGCGGCGCCACCGAATGCGCCTCGCCATGACGGGCCAGGAAGGCCACGCTGCGGCCAGCCAGCTTGCCGATGCGGGCCGGCGCAGAGGCATGCCCGAAAGGGGTTGGCAGGGAGGCTTCCTGGACCGATTCCAGGCCGGCCAGCCGGTACAGGCCGGTGCCGCCGATGATCGCAAGGTCGATGGGCTGCATGCTCGCTCCGCTCAGGCACTCAGTTGTTGGGTCGGGTCACGGCAGGGCGTAGATCGCCGGCAGGTTGCGACCCTGCTCGTGGAAATCCATGCCGTAGCCGAACACGTAGCGGTCGGGCACTTCTAGCCCCCAATAGTCCGGGCTCAGGCCGGGCACGCCGCGTCCATGGCGCTTCCAGCACATCACCGCGATGCGCACGCTAGCCGCACCCTGCTCGCGGCACCAGTTGCGTACCGCGACCACGGTCGGGCCTTCGTCGAGGATGTCATCGACCAGCAGCACGGCGCGACCGGCCATCTCGCGCTCCGGGCGGCGCAGCCAATGCAGCTCGCTGCCGCTGGTGGCGCCGCGGTAGCGGGTCGCATGCAGGTAGTCGAACTCGACGTCGAAACCAAGCTCCAGCGAGAGCTCGGAAGCGAACAGCATGCCGCCGTGCATGATGGTCAGGAACAGCGGTCGCTGACCGTCGAGATCGCTCTTGATCTCGGCCGCCATCCGCCGCGTTGCGGCCTGGATCGCGCTGCGCCCATGGACCACGCTGGCCGTGGCCAGTGCCGCATCGAGTTGAGGAATCGAGGTGTTCACGTAGCGCCCTCCTGGATGGTCGCAGCCAGCGGACGCAGGGCATCACGGGCGCGCAGATAGTCGGGATCGGCGGCCAGGGTCAGCCAATCATGACGGCGTCGAGCGGCCAGCCGCGCAATGGTCTCGCTGCTGGCGCGCGCATCGTCCGGAAGCGCCGCCAAGGCCTCTGCAACAAGGGACGGCGTGCACACCAGCACGATGTCGCAGCCGGCGGCCAGATGGGCCTGCAGGCGCGCGCCGATGCCCCCGGCCGACTCGGCCGCAGCCATGCCGATGTCATCACTGATGACCACGCCGGCAAACCCGAGCTGCTCGCGCAGGATGTCCTGGATCCAGCGCCGCGAGTAGCCGGCCGGCAGGGCATCGACCGCCGGATAGGTGACATGCGCCAGCATCACCGCCTCGGCGCCGGCCTCGATGCCGACCTTGAACGGAACCAGATCGGCCGCCAGCAGGTCCGCAAGCGAACGCGGGTCGACCGCCTCATCGAAATGGGTGTCCTCGCGCACCGAGCCGTGGCCGGGAAAATGCTTGAGCGTCGCCGCCATGCCCGCTGCGCGCATTCCACGCAGGTAGGCAAGTCCGAGCCTTGCGACCTCGCGCGGCTCGGCGGACAGCGCGCGGTCGCCGATGGCGAGATTGCCGCGCGCCAGGTCAACCACCGGGGCAAAGCTGAGGTCGACATCGCAGGCCAACACTTCGCTGGCCATCAGGAAGGCGTGCTGCTCGGCGAGCACAGCGGACTCGCCGGCCTGCTCGAGCTGGGCCAGCGCCGGCAGGGCGACAAAGCCGTCGCGGAAACGCTGGACCCGACCGCCTTCCTGATCGACGCAGATCACGATCGGCCGCGGCGCGGCGGCGCGCAGGCTGGCCACCAGCTCGATCAGCTGGCTGCGCGAGGCAAAATTTCGCGAGAACAGAATCACCCCGGATACCGCGGGATGCGCCAGCCACGCGCGCTCCGAATCAGCCAGCGTCTTGCCGGCGATGCCGATGATCAGCACTCAGCCCTCCTTGTCCGGCGCGCCGGCCCAGCTGCAATAGGGTTGCTGGGCGAGGGCCGCGTTGTAGTAGCGAAGATCGTCGGTGACTTCCTTGCCCAGCCAGTCCGGGCGCTCGAAGCGCTCGTCCTCGGACGCCAGCTCGATCTCGGCGACAACGAGTCCAGCGTTCTCGGCTTCGAACTCGTCGATCTCCCACAGATGGCCGGCATGGCTGACGTAGTGACGCTGCTTGGCAATCCGACCGGGCATGGCCAGCGCGTCGAGCATCTGCCGGGCGTCATCCAGCGGAAGCGGATACTCGAACTCCAGGCGGGTGGTGCCGCGCTGCTGGGACTTGATGTTCAGAAACGCGCCGGAACCGGCAATACGTACCCGCACCGAGGCGCGCTCGCCACCCAGGTAACCCTGGTCCATGCGCTCGCTGCGCTCCACCGCGGCGCGCCAGGCATCGCTTGCGAGCAGGAACTTGCGTTCGATCTCGACGCCCATCTCAGACGCGCTCGAAAACGGCGATGCTTTCAACATGCGCGGTGTGCGGGAACATGTCCATCACTCCGGCCTTGAGCAAGCGGTAGCCATGCTCGCGGACCAGGATGCCCGCATCGCGGGCCAACGAGCCCGGGTGGCAGGACACGTAGACCAGCCGCGGAATGCGCGCCAGCGGCAGCTGGGCGATGATGCCGTCGGCACCGGTGCGCGGCGGGTCGAGCAGCAGGCGGTCGTAATCGGCAGCCAGCCACTCGGCGCCGGCCAGCGGCTTGGCCAGGTCCGCTGCGTGGAACTGTGCGTTATGGATGGTGTTGCGCGCAGCGTTGTCGCGGGCGCGCTGGACCAGGCCAGCCTCGCCTTCCACGCCGACCACGCTCGCCACGCGCCGGGCGATCGGCAGGGTGAAATTGCCGAGCCCGCAGAACAGGTCGAGCACCCGGTGCTCCGGCGCCAGCTGCAGCAGCTCCAGCGCCAGGGCGATCATCCGGTGGTTCATCCCGGCATTGACCTGGACGAAATCCAGCGGGCGAAACTCAAGGCTAAGGGCACCGTCGTCGAGCGCGAAGCGCAGTGGCAACTGCTCCGGATCCAGCGGCTGGATCGAATCGTTGCCGCCCGGCTGGAGGAAGATCGCCAGTCCGCTGCGCTGGGCGAACGCGGCAAGCAGCTGGCGGTCGTCCTCGGTCAGCGGCTGCAGATGACGCAGCACCAGGGCGGTCTGGTTGTCGCCGGCGGCGACCTCGATCTGTGGCAGCTGCTCGCGGATGCTCAGCTGGGAGACCAGCTCGGCCAGCTCTGCAAGGCGCTCACCGACTTCGGGCACCAGCACCTCGCAGCGCTGGCAGTCGGCAATGAAGCGCGGGTCGGCGGCCTCGCGGAAGCCGACCAGGACGCGATCCTTCTTGCGCACGAACTTGACCCCGAGCCGGGCCTTGCGCCGGTAGCCCCAGGGCGAGTCGGTGAGCGGTTCGAGTATCGATTCCGGTTCGACGTGACCGATTCGCTCGAGATTCTCCAGCAGCACGCGCTGCTTGGCAGCGATCTGCTCCGCCGGATCAAGATGCTGCAGCGCGCAGCCGCCGCACAGTCCGAACGCAGCGCAGCGCGGCTCCACGCGCAGGTCCGAGGCCTGCAGCACTTCCAGGGTGCGTGCCTCATCGAAGTGCCGCTTGCGCGTGGTCAGGTTGGCGCGGACCCGTTCGCCAGGCAGCGCCCCGGCGACGAACACCGCCTTGCCATCCAGCCGGCCTACGCCACGGCCATCGTGGCTCAGGTCCTGGATCTCGATCTCTACTTCGCGCCCCACGCCCACCGTCCTGGCCACTGCAAAGGGCGCGAATTGTCGCAGATACGCTGGCTCAGCGCTGCTGCCAGTTGCCCGAGGCGTCCTGATACCACCAGCCGCTGCGCGCGCTGGCGATCCACTGCCGGGCAAAGGTCTCGCGGATCTGGCCCTCCCATTCCGGGTGGCCGTTGGCGACCGCGATCTCCCGATACAGGGCATTGCGATCACGGTTGTCCTCGGCCAGAGCCGCATTGAGCGCAGCGCGCTCGCGCAGTCCGACCTTGGAGGCATCGCGCAGCACGATCAGGCCATCGTTGCCAAAGCCCAGCGCACCGGCGCCGAAGGCCGGCGCCAGCTGTGCCTGGAAGCGCTCGGCCATGCGCTGCTGGATCGCCTGGATCGCCGGAGTCTTGAGATTGATGTCGGCGCCCTGGGCGTGGGCGTCGCTGATCAGGAAACCCAGCAAGCCAAGCGAGGGCGGCTTGTCGGCGCGCTCGGCCGGCGGCGTCTCGCGCTGCCCGGCTTCGGCCGGCCCGATCACCTTGTCGACAAACTCGCGCGCCGCCTGCTCGGCCTCGGCGGCGGGGAAGTAGACATTGATGGTGACGCAGGCTGACAGCACCATCAGCGCACCGCCCAGAACCACCACACTCCACTTGCGCATCAGCGTTCTCCGACTGCGGATAGACCGCCGGAGTGTCGCATGAAGCGCGCGTCCCGATGGACGCGTCATTCAGTCAACGCTAATCCCACCGCCGCCGGCGGCAGCCTGCAACCGCGCGAGCAGGACCGGCCAGTCGACCCGGCGCCGATACCCGTTGACCGTCACCCTGGGCAGGCCGGCCCCCTCGATCAGCACATAGCCGTTCTCCAGATCCTCGACGCCGCCCATTTCGCAGACGTTGTTGATCAGGCGACAGCGCAGTCCGATGCGCCGGTAGCCGAAGGTATCGAACAGCGAGAGCACGGTCTGCTGCAGACCCGCTGCTGCGCCACCGCCGACCGAGCCGATGTTGTTCACCGCACGCTGGCTGATCCGTCTGCGCCCCTTCCAGTCCTCGTCGGTGTGCAGGAAGGCATCGAAGGCCACCGGCGAGCCATCCAGCACACGCAGCCCGTGCACGTAGCCATCCAGCCTGCCGGTGATCGAGCCGAAGCCGAAGGCGCCGGTCAGCGGTTCGAGATCGAGACCATGGATGTCGACCTCGGCGGCAATACTCGGCGCGACGCCGAACGGTCGCTCCCAGCGCAGCGCGCCCACCTGCACCTGGCCGTCGAACACATCGACGACCAGGCTGCCCTCGCTGCTCAGCACATGGTTGCGATACGAGGCCGCCGGCAGGCTGCCCGAGACCCGGCCCTCGAACTCGGGCCAGCCGAGCTGGGCACTGAGCGCGGCGAGCCGGATATCGTCCATGCGCGCCTCGAAGTCGGCACGCGCCTGCGCCGGAGCAATGCGCAGCGGGAACAGGCTGAGCCGGCCAGCGAAGGGCGCGAACTGGAGCGGCTCCAGGGCTTCGAAAACGCCGTCGCGGCTGGCACCGGCAAGCGTCGCCGGCCCCAGCGCGATGCCCTGCAGGGAGAGGGCCTGCCAGGCGATGCGGCTGGGCGGCGCGGCACCTTCGGCCTGCCATGCGAATTCGCCCTCCAGACCGCTCAGAACCACGACGCCCTGCGGGTCAGCGAAGGTCAGCCCGCGCGCCGCCAGGACTGCGCCTTGCAGCTGAGTACCGTCGCCGGATAGATCGACATCGAGGCCGCCGGCGAACGCCGCCCCCGAAAAGCCTGCAGCGGCCAGCGGCCCATCCAGATAGCGTGGACCGCTGCGTGCCAGATCCGGCAGCCGGGCGCTCAGCGTCCACGGTGCGGCCGCGCCGGACGTTGCCGGCAAGGCCAGGCTGAGCTCGGCGCCCTCCGGATCACGCAGCCGCAGCGGCCCGGCCAGCGACCAGCCGACGTCCATCGACGCCAGCGCCAGATCGACGCGGGAACCCGCGGCCAGCGGCACGTACAGCTGCTCATAGAGCAGCTCACCTGCAGCCAGCTCGATGTCGAGCTCAAGGCGAGCGGAGTCGGTATCCCGCCAGTGAAAACCTATCGAGGCGTCGATGCCCGCCGCAGCGATCAGACCATCGACGCTGTCCAGCGCCGCAGCCTGCAGATCGATACTGCCCCGCCAGGCGCTGAAGCCGGTATCGCCGGAAGCCTTGCCGCTGACCTCGCCAGCGGTGATCGACAGTCCCTCAGGCAGGCTGCCGGCGGCCGGGCCGTTCAGCCAGGCAAGCGGAAGCTGCCGCCAGGCAAGGCTCAGGCCATCCAGTGCGGCATCGACCGCGGCGTCCACTTGCGTCTGGCCCGAGCGCCAGCGTGCCTGCCAGTCGCTGTCGTGGCTCAGCAGCAGGGTGCCCTTCGGCCCGTCCCGCCAGCGCAGCGGTCCGCTGCAGCGCACGGCCCCAGCTTCACGGCGCAGCGCACAGCGCCAGCCGACGTCCTCAATCTGCAGTTCGGCGGCGCGAAGGCGCCCGATGCGCAAGCTGAGCTCGGCCTCGCTGCCGCTGCGCTTGATGCTGGCCTGGATGGATTCCAGCTGCAGCGCTGCGCTCGACAGCCGCTCGATCGAAAGGCTGCTGTGCGGCGCAGACGCAACCGGCATGGACAGCAACCCGGCCAGCGCCGCGCCGCCGCAGGCCTGGATCAACCTCCACATCGAGCGCTGCTTGCGCATGACCGAGCTGCCCCGCACCATCCGAGGTCCAGTGTAGCCGGGAGTCGACGATGAAACAGCGAGTGGTGATCGCCGAGGACGACCCGATATCGGCCGAGTTCCTGCGCGGCGCGCTTGCCCGCTTCGGCGAGGTGCAGCACCGCGCCGGCGCCGAAGGCCTGTTCCCACTGGTTGCGCAGGAGGACACTGCCCTGCTGGTGCTCGATGACCGACTCGGCGCGACCCGCGCCGGTGAGCTGCTCCCTGCGCTGCGCCGCCAGCTTGGCGACAGCCTTCCGATTCTGCTTGTCAGCGCCGAGCTGCCCGAGACGCTGGCCGCGCAGCGGATTGCCGAGGGCGCCAGCGCCTGCCTTGCCAAGCCAATGAGTCTTGCCAGTCTGCTCGCCTGCGTGGCGCAAATTGCCCCGGGACTGCACTCGCCCTGGGATGAGGCCCAGGCGCTGCACTCGCTAGGACCTGATCCGGACGCCAGGAACACGCTGCGCAAACTGCTGCTCGACGAACTGCCGGGCGTTCGCAGCCGGGTCCGGGCAGCGCTCGAGAACGATCACCCGGCGGCGCTGCGCGACGAGCTGCACCGGCTGCGCGCGGCCTGCGGGTTCTGCGGCGCGAACGCCCTCGCGGCGACCATCGATGGTCTGGCCAGGCACCGCCGAGGACCCCAGCTTCAGGCTTTCGAGTCGGCCTGCGAGGCGCTCATGGGCGTGGCCGACGAGCCCTGCGGCACGCCACCGCCGGCCAGTCCCGACAACTCATCGAGCAGACCCCAGCAGCGCAGCGGACGCGTGCCGAGCAGCTGACGCAGCCGCTCGCGCAGCAGCCGACGCAGCGCCACGGCATCGTCCACCGGCAAGGGTGCATCGTCGGCCAGCGCAATCAGGGCAGCACCGCTGACCGAAGGTCGACTGCCGGGCGCGCTGCGCTGCAGCGCGCCGGAGGCCTCGATCCAGTAGCGCGCATCCGCCTCGATCGGCGCGCCAGCGCTATCGCTGCCAACGTCCAGCGCGTAGCCGATCTCTGCCAGCAAGCTGCTTTCCAGGCGGCGCAAGGCCGGGCCCACGGCTCCTCCGTCAGCCAGCGTGGCAAGACAGGCGGCGTAGCGCAGGAAGAAGTCGTCGGCCGGCTCGTCACGCGGCAGCAGGCGTTGGCACAGTTCATTGACGTAGAGCACGGCAAGCAGGGCATCGCCGCGCACCCGGAGCGGCTGCGAGGCCGCTTCGCACTGCGTCAGCAGGCCCAGCTCGCCGCGCTGCAGCACCCCGACATGCAGCGGCTGCAGCGGCTGCAGCAGGGCGCGACGCGCCGTCGACCTGGCGCCGCGCACGCCCCGCGCTATCACGCCGGTCCGTCCCTTGCCGAGCACCAGCAGCTCCAGCAGCAAGCTGCTTTCCCGATACGGCCGCGCGTGCAGCACGTAGGCCGGGCGCAACTCGGAATCGCGCTGGCTCATCGAGATGGCCCGAGCGCGGCCAACATGCGCCGGCTCAGTCGCCGTAGCCGAAGCGCTTGAGCTGGGACTCGTCGTCGCTCCAGTTCTCCCGCACCTTGCACCACAGCTGCAGGAACACCTTGCGCTCGAATAGCTTCTCCATGGACAGCCTCGCGCTCTGGCCGATGGTCCGCATCTGCGCACCGCCGGCGCCGATCACGATGGCTTTCTGGCCATCGCGCTCGACCCAGATCACCGCATTGATGCGCAGCATGCGGCCTTCCTCGGCGAACGACTCGATCTCCACCGTGGTGGCGTACGGCAACTCATCGCCGAGCTGGCGCATCAGCTGCTCGCGGACCATCTCCGCGGCAAGGAAGCGCTCGGACTTGTCGGTGACTTCGTCCTCGCCGTACAGCGCATCGCGCTCGGGGAGCAGTGCCAGCACACCTTTGCGAAAGTCCTCGACGCCAACGCCGCGCTGGGCGGAAATCGGGAACACGCCGGCGAAATCATGCTTGGCCGACAGCTCGGCGATCATCGGCAGCAGGCTGGCCTTGTCCTTGATCCGGTCGACCTTGTTGATCACCAGCAGGCACGGCACCTCGGCCTGCTTGACCGTCTCCAGCGCGCGCTGGTCGTCTTCCTTCCAGCCGGCGGCATCGACCATCAGCACGGCGAGGTCCACGCCCAGCAGGGAGCCGCTGGCAGCCCGGTTCATGTAGCGATTGATCGCCCGTTTGCCGGCGGCGTGCATGCCGGGGGTATCGGCAAACACGATCTGCCCATCAGGCTCGGTACTGATGCCGAGGATCCGGTGCCGGGTGGTCTGCGGCCGGCGCGAGACGATGCTCACCCGAAAGCCGACCACCGCGTTGACCAGGGTCGACTTGCCGACATTGGGCCGACCGACCACGGCAACCGTGCCAGCGCGAAAGGGGCCGACCGATGCGTCGGCGGATTGCGTGTTCATGAATGCGTATCCAGTTGTTGCAGGATGGCGGCCGCAGCCGCCTGCTCCGCCGCCCGACGACTGCTGCCGATTCCCTCGCAGGCCAGGAGCGGCTCATCGAGGGTGCAGCTGACGCGGAACTCGCGGCAATGTTCTTCGCCCAGCTCCTCCAGCACGGCGTAGCCGGGGAGCGGCTTCTGCCGCGCCTGCAGCCATTCCTGCAGGCGCGTCTTGGGGTCTTTCCCAGCCTGCAGGTCGAGCGCTTCGATCGCCTCGGCGAACCAGACAGCCAGCACTTCGCGAAGGGCCTGGAACCCGCCATCCAGATAGACCGCCGCAGCCATCGCCTCGACCGCATCGGCGAGGATCGACTCACGCCGGTGTCCGCCGGTCTTGAGCTCGCCCTGACCCAGCTCCAGCCGCTCGCCGAACCGATATCTCCGGGCGATCCCGGCCAGCGCCGACTCGCGCACCAGGGAGGAGCGCATCCGGGTCAAGGCCCCCTCGTCGGCGCGCGGGTAGCGTGCAATCAGCATCTCGGAGACGACCGCCCCAACCAGGGCATCGCCAAAGAACTCCAGCCGCTCGTTGTTGCGCCGACCGGCGCTGCGGTGGGTCAGCGCCAGCCGCTCCAGTTCCGGATCACGGAAGGTGTGCGGCCAGGCCAAGGGGTCAGTTTGCGAGGGTGACCGAGTGCTCGAACTTGCCGACCACGTCGAGGTTGTACATCAGCGGCCGGCGGACCTCGTACTTGATCGTCAGGACAGCGCCGCGCTTTGTGTCGAGGGTGATGTGCTCGTTCTTGACACTTTCCACGTAGGAAATGTTGAATCGACGAAACAACAGGTCTACCACCTTGCCGCGCCCCGCATTAGCGATGTTCGGGGTCTTGGCCACCTCTTCCATGGAGTCCTGCACGCTCCAAAACTCCTGGTACATCGGGAACACCTTCATCCCGCAGTAGCCGAAAATGCCGAGCACCGACAGTACGATGACCATGCCCATCAGGGTCATGCCTTGCTGGGCTTTGCGCGCTCTCATTGGAACCCCCATATTGTGTGCCAAGGTGCGGACCACCGGCAGGCTGCCGGGATCGCCGGATCTCAGTGTATGACGGTTCCGAGCCGACTGAAATCCACGCCGCCGTTGCGGCTGTCCCAGTTCATCCAGATCAGGAAGGCGCGGCCGACGAGGTTCTTCTCCGGGACGTACTCCCAGTAGCGGCTGTCAAGGCTGTTGTCGCGGTTGTCGCCCATCACGAAGTAGTGGCCTGCGGGCACCTTCCAGCTGCCCTCCCCGTCGCCGCGGCGAAAGGCCTCGGGCCGCAGCAGGATCTGGTGCGCGGTGTCGCCGAGCGGCTCGCTGCGCACTTCGGCGCCGGTCATGTCGGAGCCGCTGCCGGTGCCGATGTAGCGCCCGAGCGGCTCGCTCTTCACTTCCTCGCCGTTGACGTACAGACGCTTGTTCCGGTAGCTGACCTCGTCGCCGGGGAGACCGACGACGCGCTTGATGTAGTCCTGGCGCGGATCGACCGGGTAGCGGAACACCACGATCTCGCCGCGCTCGGGCTCGCCGACCTCGATGAACTTGTAGTCCAGCACCGGCAGCTTCAGCCCGTAGGTGAACTTGTTGACCAGAATGAAGTCGCCGATCAGCAGGGTCGGCATCATCGAACTGGAAGGGATGCGGAACGGTTCGGCCAGAAAAGAGCGGATCAGCAGGACGATGAAGATCACCGGGAAGAACGAGCGCGCGTACTCGACGATCAGCGGTTCGGCCACCTCCCCGCCGCCAGCACGAGCGCGACGCGTCTTGGCGAAAAACAGGGCATCCACAAACCAGATCAGACCGGTCAACGCCGACAGCGCGACCAAGATCGCAGCGAAGTCAACGCTCATGCCTGCTCCTTGGGCGACGGAATCCGGCCGCTGGAAATCGCCGGGGGCTCAATCGGGCGGACTTCTCCCCGGGCACCCTGCGGTGAATCCCATGTCTGCATGCCACATCGAGCTTTTGAGTGCGTCACGACCACTCCTGACTGTCAATCGAATCCCGAACCACGTCTCCCGATTCCCGGGCTACCTGTCCACCTGGAGTACGGCGAGGAATGCCTCCTGCGGAATCTCCACGTTACCGACCTGCTTCATCCGCTTCTTGCCCTCTTTCTGTTTCTCCAGCAGCTTGCGCTTGCGGCTGGCATCGCCGCCGTAGCACTTGGCCAGAACGTTCTTGCGCAGCGCCTTGACCGTCGAGCGCGAGATGATCTGCGCGCCGACCGCGGCCTGGATGGCGACATCGAACATCTGCCGCGGAATCAACTCGCGCATCTTGTCGCAGATGTCGCGGCCACGGCGGTCTGCCTGGCTGCGATGGGTAATGATCGACAGCGCATCGACCCGGTCACCGTTGATCAGGGTATCGACGCGGACGAAGGGTCCGGCCTGGAATCGCTCGAAGTGGTAATCGAGTGAGGCGTAGCCCCTCGACACCGACTTCAGCCGATCAAAGAAGTCGAGCACCACCTCGGCCATCGGCAGCTCGTAGCTGATCTGCACCTGGCTGCCCAGGTACTGGATGCCACGCTGGCTGCCTCGCTTCTCCTCGCACAGCTTGATCACGTTGCCGACATAGTCCGGCGGAGTGAGCACGTTGGCGACGATGATCGGCTCACGAACCTCTTCGACCTTGGGCGACGGCGGCAACTTGGCCGGGTTGTCCAGCAACAGCGTCTGCCCATCCGTGGTCAGCACTTCGTAGATCACCGTGGGCGCGGTGGAGACCAGGTCGAGATCGTATTCGCGCTCCAGCCGCTCCTGCACGATCTCCATGTGCAGCATGCCGAGGAAGCCGCAGCGGAAGCCGAAGCCCATCGCTTCCGAACTCTCCGGTTCGAAGCGCAGCGCGGCGTCGTTCAGGCGCAGCTTCTCCAGCGCTTCGCGCAGATCAGGATAGTCATCGGCTTCCACCGGGAACAGGCCGGAGAACACCCGCGGCTGCATTTCCTGGAAGCCGGGAAGCGGCGCCTTGGCCGGGTTCGCGGTCAGGGTCAGGGTGTCGCCAACCGGCGCGCCATGCACATCCTTGATCGAGGCGGTGATCCAGCCGACCTCGCCCGGCGACAGGCTCTGCCTGACGGTACGCTTGGGCGTGAACACACCGACCTTGTCGACCTGATGGCTGCGCCCGGTCGACATGACCAGAATCTTGTCGCCCGGCTTGATCTCGCCCTGCATCACCCGGACCAGGGACACCACGCCAAGATAGTTGTCGAACCAGGAGTCGATGATCAGCGCCTGCAGCTGGTCGCTGCCGCGCGGGGTCGGCGATGGAATCCGCTTGACGATGGCTTCGAGCACGTCGCGCACGTTGAGCCCGGTCTTGGCGCTGATCGCCACCGCGTCGGCGGCGTCGATGCCAATTACTGCCTCGATCTCAGCTTTGGCACGCTCGATATCGGCGGTTGGCAGATCGATCTTGTTCAGCACCGGGACCACTTCAAGGCCCATCTCGACCGCGGTGTAGCAGTTGGCTACCGACTGCGCCTCGACACCCTGGGCGGCATCGACCACCAGCAGGGCGCCTTCGCAGGCGGCCAGCGAGCGGCTTACTTCATAGCTGAAGTCGACATGCCCAGGGGTGTCGATGAAATTCAGCTGGTAGGTCTTTCCATCCAGCGCTGTGTACGGCAGGGACACCGACTGCGCCTTGATGGTGATGCCGCGCTCGCGCTCGATCGGGTTCGAATCGAGGACCTGAGCCTCCATCTCGCGATCGGCTAGCCCGCCACACAGCTGGATGATGCGGTCAGCCAGGGTCGACTTGCCGTGGTCGACATGGGCGATGATCGAGAAATTGCGGATGTGATCCATTACACCAGGGGCCGGGGCGGTGAAAAACTCGCTATTGTCGCACAGCCTGCGCATCACGAAGGCGTGAATCGCCGGGGCGGTCCCTGCCCGGATCCGGGCAGGGACGCGGAAACTCAGTCAGCGCCTGGGGTCAGGGTGATGAACTGGGTGGCTTCACCGCGCCGCACCAGCAGCAGGACCGGCTCGTCAGCGGGCAGGTCCCGGGTCCTGGCAGCGAAGTCATCAGCGCTGCCGACCTTGCTCCGGCCGACCATCAGGATGACGTCCCCGGCGCGCAGTCCCGAGTCGATGGCAACCTGCGGCTCGACGCCGCGGACCAGTACGCCCTGCCCTGCCTCGATGCCCAGCGCCTCGCGCTGCTCATCGGTCAGGTCCTCGGCCACGATACCCAGGGGGTTGGATTGCGCCGGACCTGCGCCGCCTGCGGCAGCGACATCATCCGAACGCGGTGCTTCACCGATCTCGACCTGGAAGTCACGACGTTTGCCATCGCGGACCACGGTGACCGTGGCCTTGGCGCCCGGCTCGGTCAGCCCGACCAGCGGCGGCAGGTCCGAAGCGCTGCGGATTTCCTCACCATTGAAGGCGACGATCACATCCTGCACTTCGATGCCGGCCTTCTCGGCAGCGCTGCCCTGGCTGAATCCGGTCACCGCGGCGCCGCCGGGGCGTTCCATGCCCAGCGCCCGCGCGGTGTCGCGGTCGACTTCCTGGATATTGACCCCAAGCAGGCCGCGCGACACATAACCCTTGTCACGGAGCTGATTGGCGGAGCGCATGGCGATCTCGACCGGGATGGCAAAGCTCACCCCCATGAAGCCGCCGGTGTTGGAGAAGATCTGCGAGTTGACCCCGACCACCTCGCCCTGGGTGTTGAGCAGCGGACCGCCCGAGTTGCCGCGATTGATCGCGACATCGGTCTGGATGAAGGGCACGTACTGCTGCGAGCGATCGAAACTCGCCCGACCCACCGCGCTGACGATGCCGGCGGTCACCGAGTTGTCGAAGCCGAACGGCGAACCGATCGCCACCACCCATTGACCAGGCTTGAGATCGCGCGATTTGCCGGTGCGCAGGTGGGGCAGGCCTTTGGCTTCCAGCTTGAGTACGGCGATGTCGGTCTGCGCATCGCTGCCGACCAGTTCGGCCTTCAACTCTCGGCGGTCGGTCAGGCGCACGTAAATCTCGTCGGCGCCCTCGACCACGTGATGATTGGTGATCAGGAAACCGTCACCGCTGATCAGGAAGCCGGTACCCATCGAAGTGCGCTGCTGCGGCATCTGCGGCGCGCCCGGCTGACCGAAGAAGCGACGGAACAGCTCGGGCATTTCCTGCTCATCCGGCGTGCCTTGCGGCGCGCGACGCGAGGCCGCAGCAGAACGCTGCGCCGAGATATTGACCACCGCCGGGCTGACCTGCTCGACGAGTCCAGTGAAGTCGGGAAGCTCGGCCTGTGCCGGCCCGGCCAGCAATCCGAACAGGGCGACCAGCGACCACAATCCTGGGCTTTTCACGAAGGCAACCTCCTAGCTGTTGTCAGGAAACGACTCTTGACACCTTGTGTCGCGGTCAGCAGCGCGCACTTGGAGCGCGCTGACCCACGGAATACTTTGCACAATCCGGTTGGAAACCAGCAGCCCGGACAAAGTTCCCGCAATCGCCCCGACGGCAGCGACAGCGTTCAGGGACAAAGCCAGCAGTTCCGCCAACCCATGCCCGGCGAGGGCGCCAACGACCAGTCCGGCCAGCGGCAGGCCGTAGCCGACGAGGGCGCGGTCACGCAGCCCCGCCGCCTCACTGCGCAGCCATAGCCGGCGGCCGACCGCAGCGAAGTCACCAAAATCCTGTCGCGGCAGGCTCACCTCGCGGCCGGCCTGCCAGCCCAGTCCGCAGCTGCCGGCACATGACGTGCAGCCGCTGCAGCTGCCAAGGGCTTTCAAGGTCACCGTGCCAGCCCCTACCGCCACCACCTCGACCGGGGTCTCAACCGCCACGCAGCGCGTCCACCGACTGCGCGAAGCGCTCGGCGGTCGCTGCCGGCACCTCACCGACGACGACCACCTGCAGTCCGCGGTACAGCCGGCCGAACACCGACAGGGCGCCGCGCTTCTGGTGCCCGGAGAGCACCGCTGCGCGGTCATCGAGCGGCTGGGCGAAGACCGACACCCTGGCCAAGCCATCGCTGTAGACCAGATGCTCGTGGTCGCCGTCGACCGCGGCGGCGACCAGAACGAAGCCCGCGGGCAGGTCTAGGACCTGCAGCCGGGTATTGGGAATGTCGCCCGCGCTCGGCGCGCGCACCTTGGCAAGGCCGCTCGGGGATTCGAGCTCAGGCTGCGCGGGGGACAGCTCTAGCGAGGAGAACATCCACTGCTCGACCAAGCTGCCGTCACCGGCAAACACCGCAGAGCGCAGCAGCAATCCGGTCTCACGGTCGACCCAGAGCCGCCGGGAAAAGCGCAGGGCGTCGGCAGCGCGCAGGTCGAGCACGTCGGCAAGGCGCCCGGCAACCCGATCCTCGGCCACTTGTTCGAAGCGATAGTGATCGCCGGCCGCCAGCTTGGCGGCGATATCGGCAGGGGGGCTGCTGAACTGCATTCCGGTCGATGCGCCAATCTGGGCGCTGCCGGACTGCCGCAACAAGGGCAGCTCTGGCCCGGTCAGTCGCTCCAGCAGGTCCTGGCCGCTTCCGGCGAAGTGGCGCACGCGGACGGCGTCCAGCTGCCCATCCCGCGCATACACCACGACGCCCTCGTAGCTGTTCAATGAAAGCGCGGCGCCCAGCCTTTCCAGAGCCTGCTCGGGCGAGGTCGGCTGCGCCGCCTGCGCGCCCAGCGACAGCAGGCCGGCAAGAGCGAGCCAGCGCTGGATCAAGGCTGGCTGCCCCGATTCTCCAGAACCACCTGGCCATACGGTGCGCGGTACGGGCTGATCACCGGGATATAGGGCACGAAGCTGTCATGCATGGGCTGCAGCGTCGCCGCGTTGTGGCGCAGCAGCCAGCCGTCTACCCGCGGATCGAGCTGTACGGTGGGCATCAACGGTGCACCCTGGACCACGGATACGCTCTGCGCCACCGCCCCCAGCGAAGGCCGCAGATCGGTCTCGCGAACTCCTGAGTCCACAACCTGCACCGGCATCGCGCCGGACTGCGCCGCTACCGGCGGCGAATCCAGCGTCGGGGCATCGGCCAGCCGCGGCAGGGAGACAATGGCCGCCACCGCTACCGAGGCAGCCACGGCAACGCCGGCCGACCAGCGCAGCGCGCCCTGCCAGGCCGAGGAGCGCGGAGCGGCCTCGTCGCGCAGACAGGCGGCGATACGTTCGCCGAAACCCGGATCCCAGTGGATCGCTGACCGGCCCTGAAGCGCGTCGCGAGCTGCATGCCAGCGCGACCAGTCGGCGCGCAGCGTGGCATCGGTTTCCAGCCGCTTGTGCAGGAAGCGCGCCTGCTCGCTTGCGAGTTCGCCGTCCATCAGGGCGGACAGCTGTTCCTTGATCTGCTCGTTCATGGGCGTACCCGTTGGTTGTCCAGCATGGGGCGGAGTTTCTGGTCGATGGCGTCGCGCGCCCGGAAGATGCGCGAGCGGACGGTTCCGATCGGGCATCCCATGGTTTCAGCGATCTCTTCGTAGCTGAGCCCGTCAACTTCGCGCAGCGTGATCGCCATCCTCAATTCGTCCGGCAAGGCTTCGACCGTGCTGGCGACGGTTTGTTCAATTTCCCGGCGCATCAATTCATGCTCGGGGGTGTCCACGTCACGCAGTCGGCTGCCGGTTTCGTACTGCACCGCATCTGCCGCATCGATGTCGTCGGTTGGCGGGCGGCGCCCTTGGGAGACCAACCAGTTCTTGGCAGTGTTGATCGCGATCTTGTACAGCCAAGTGTAGAACTGGCTATCGCCGCGAAAGTTGCCAAGCGCCCGGTAGGCGCGGATAAAGGTGTCCTGCGCCACGTCCTGGGCATCGGCCCAGTCGTGCACGTAGCGCGTGATCACGCTGATGATGCGGTGCTGGTAACGGGATACCAGCAGGTCGAAGGCGCGCTTGTCGCCCTTCTGCACCCGCTGTACCAGCGACTGGTCCAGTTCGTTTTCGCCCATCCGGGCCCTGCGCTCCGTGTTGTCCGGCCCGAGGGCCCCCGAGGGCCACTCCAGGCCCGTGCAATCAAGGACCGCCCGTTTCTGCGAAAGTTCACGCCGCGGCGCCCCTGGGCAAAGCTTCAGGCCGTCGGATCGGCCCGCGGCTCACCCTTGCCGCGTTGACCCGGGGCCACCCTGCCGGGATCATGCGGGACTCAGCCCGCTTCGCGGGTCCGCTGTCTGGAGAGTTCCCATGTTCGATGGTCTGCGATTCCACCACTGGCGTCCCGAACTGCGCGAGGGCCGCGTGCTGCTGCTGCAGTTCGACCGAGCCGAGAGCAGTGTCAATACGCTGGCCCAGGAGGTGCTGGGCGAACTCGAGCAGATCATCGAGCGGATCGCCATCGAAAAGCCGCGCGCCGTGGTCATCGCCTCGGCCAAGAAGGCCGGCTTCGTCGCTGGCGCGGATATCAAGGAGTTCGTCGAGTTCGACCAGCGCGGCAGCGTGCTGGAGGCGATCGAGTACGGGCAGAAGGTATTCCAGTCGCTGGCCGAGCTCGGCGTGCCCACCGTGGCTGCGATCGATGGCCATTGCATGGGTGGCGGCACCGAGCTGGCGCTGGCCTGCCGCTTCCGGATCGCCAGCAGCAGCGAGGCGACCCGCATCGGCCTGCCCGAGGTCAAACTCGGCATCTACCCGGGCTGGGGCGGCAGCGTCCGCCTGCCCTTGCTGGTCGGCACACCCGCGGCAATGGACATGATGCTCACCGGACGGACGCTCTCGGCCTCGGCGGCGCGCGCCATCGGCCTGGTCGACAAGGTGGTCGAACCGGCCCTGCTGCTGGACAGCGCCATCGAACTGGCCAAGCGCGGCACCTCGCGACCGCTCAAGCAGCGCGCCACCGCCTGGGCCACCAACCTGTGGCCGGTGCGCCAGGCGCTGGCGCCGATGTTGGTCAAGCAGGTCGCGCGCAAGGCGCGCAAGGAGCAATACCCGGCACCCTACGCGCTGATCGAGACCTGGCGGCGCAGCGGTGGCTCGATCCGCAAGCGGCTCAAGGGCGAAGCGCGGAGCGTGGCCAAGCTGGCGCAGACGCCAACCGCGCGCAACCTGATCCGGGTGTTCTTCCTGATGGACCGGCTCAAGAATCTCGGCGGCAAGGAGCACGGCATCCAGCACGTCCACGTGGTCGGCGCTGGCGTGATGGGCGGCGATATCGCGGCCTGGTGTGCGCTGCGCGGCTTCGATGTCACCCTGCAGGATCGCGAGATGAAGTACATCTCGCCGGCGCTTGATCGCGCTAACGGCCTGTTCGAGAAGAAGCTGAAGAAACCGGACAAGGTCGCCGCCGCCAAGGGCCGGCTCAAGGCCGATGTCGAAGGCGCGGGCATTCCCAAGTCCGATCTCGTCATCGAAGCCATCTTCGAGAACCGCGAGGCCAAGCAGTCGCTGTATGCGGACGCCGAGCCCAAGCTCAAGGATTCGGCGATCCTGACCTCGAATACCTCGTCGATTCCGCTTTCCGATCTGGCGGCAGACCTCGCCGGAAAGGGACGTTTCGCCGGCCTGCACTATTTCAATCCGGTGGCGATGATGCCCCTGGTAGAGATCGTCCGCCACGAGGCCATGGATGCGGAGACCGAGCGCCGTCTGGCGGCGTTCTGCCGCGCCATCGACAAGCTTCCGGTGCCGGTCGCCGGCTCACCCGGCTTCCTGGTCAACCGCATCCTGATGCCCTACCTGCTGGAGGCGATGACCGCCTACAGCGAGGGCGTGCCCGGCCCGGTCATCGACAAGGCCGCAGTACGCTTTGGCATGCCGATGGGGCCGATCGAGCTGGCCGATACGGTCGGGCTGGACGTTGCCGCCTCGGTCGGCAAGATCCTGGCTGACTTCCTTGGCCTGCCCATCCCCAGCGGATTGGAAAGCAAGCTGGAAGCCGGCAAGCGCGGACGCAAGGACGGCGAAGGCTTCTACGTCTGGGAGAACGGCAAAGCCAAGAAGCCCGAGCTGCCCGAGGGCTACAGCGCCCCCGAGGATCTGCAGGACCGTCTGGTGCTGTCCTTGCTCAACGAGGCGGTCGCCTGCCTGCACGAAGGCGTGGTGGAGGATGCCGACCTGCTCGACGCCGGGGTCATCTTCGGAACCGGCTTCGCCCCGTTCCATGGCGGCCCGATCGCCTACATCAAGGCCACCGGCGCGGCCAAGCTGAAGGCCCGCCTGGAGCAGCTGGCCCAGCGTCACGGCCCGCGCTTTGCACCGCGGCCCGGCTGGGATGACCTGGCCGACTGAGCGCGCCGCGACCCCCGCCTTCACCGCGGCCAGCGCTAGCGCCGGCCGCGGCGCATTGCGCCCGATGCTGCAGTGCGGCAGAGTCTGTCGCAGTCCGCAGCGATGACTCCCATGCAGCTTCCTCCCTGGCGCCGGCTGGTGCTCAAGATCGGCAGCAACCTGATCGCCCCCGGTGGACTAGGGCTGTCGACCCGCCACCTGCTGGACATCGCGCGCTTCATCCAGACCGCACGCAGCCAGGATCGGGACGTTCTGCTGGTGTCTTCCGGCGCTGTCGCCGCGGGGCGCGCAGCGCTCGCCGCCCGCGAGGCAGCAACTCCGGCCGGGATGGCCGGCAAGCAGGCCCTGGCGGCTATCGGCCAGGCCGAGCTGATGCGTTTCTGGGCGCGATTCTTCGATTTTCCCGTCGCCCAACTGCTGCTGACCCAGGACGACCTCGCCCATCGCCGCCGCTTCCTCAATGCCCGCAACACCCTGCGCTCGCTGCGCGGGCTCGGCGTGCTACCGGTGATCAACGAGAACGACTCGGTGGCAGTGGATGAACTGCGGGTCGGCGACAACGATAGTCTGGCCGGCCACGTCGCCGTGCTGGCCGAGGCCGACCTGATGGTTCTGGCCTCGGATATCGACGGGCTCTACGACGCCGACCCGCGCCGGGTCGCCGACGCCAACAAACTGCATGATGTGGATGCGGTAACCGAAGAGATCCTGTCCCTGGCCGGCGGCGCTGGCAGCGCCATCGGCACCGGCGGCATGCGCACCAAACTGCTGGCGGCCAAACGCTGTGCCGAGGCCGGCATCGGAACGGTGATCTGCGATGGGCGCAACGGCGCCACTCTGATGCGCCTGCTGGACAGCCACTGCGAGGGCAGCTTCGTGCGCCCGGCCGTGCAGCGACGCGCGGCGCGCAAGCACTGGATGTTGCACGCCCTGCCTACCTGCGGCGTGCTCGAAGTGGACGCCGGCGCCGCCGAAGCATTGTCCGGCCGCGGCGCTTCCCTGCTGCCGCGCGGCGTGCTCGGTAGCGAGGGCAGCTTTGATGTCGGCGACGCCGTCGAAGTACGCGCCGGCGAAAGGGTGCTCGGCAAGGGCATCGTTCAGTACCGCTCCGCCGAGCTGGCCAGGATTCGCGGCCGGCACAGCCGCGAGATCATCGAACTGCTTGGCGAGTGCCCGTCAGAGTCGGTGATCCATCGTGACGATCTGGTGCTGCTGTGAGCGTTGCCGCCCTCGACGCTCAGCTGCGCGCCGCGCGCGCCTGCCTGCCGCAGCTGGTCGCCCTCGACCAAACAAAGCGAAATGACGTGTTGTTGTCGATGGCGCAGCAGATCCGCCGACACGCCGCCGACATCGAGGCCGAGAACAGCAAGGACCTCGATGCAGCCAGGGCGGCTGCAAGAGCCGAGGCGCTGATTGATCGCCTGCGCATTGACGCGCCGCGCATCGAAGCCCTGGCACAGGCGCTGGAAGCGATTGCCGCCCTGCCCGACCCGCTGCGCGATGACCAGCCGACTACCGTTCGCGCCGATGGCCTGCGCATCCGCCGCCGCCCGGCGCCGATCGGGGTGATTGCGATGGTCTATGAGTCGCGCCCCAACGTGACCGCCGACGCTGCAGCACTGTGCTTCAAGGCCGGCAACGCCTGCGTGCTGCGCGGCGGCAGCGAGGCTCGCCAAAGTAATGCCGCGCTGGCCAAGGCCCTGCACGCTGCACTGCTCCAACAGGGCATCGACCCTGCCTGTGTGATGGTGCTCGACGATCCGGACCGCACCCTGCTGCATGCCTTGCTGGCGCGCGATGATCTGGTCGACCTGGTCATCCCGCGCGGCGGCGAGGCGCTGATCCGCCACGTGGTCGAGCACAGCCGCATCCCGGTCATCCAGCACTACAAGGGCGTATGCCACCTGTTCGTGGATCGCGACGCCGACCTCGCCCTCGCCCTGCGCCTGCTGGTCGATGGCAAGGCGATGCGGCCGGGGGTGTGCAACGCCATCGAATGCTTGCTGGTGGATGCCGCCATCTCCGAGTCGTTCCTGCCTCGCGTGGGCGAGGCCATGCAGGCCCACTCGGTCGCGCTGCGCGCCTGCCCCCGCGCCCTGCCCCTGCTCCCCGGTGCGCAAGCCGCCGAGGAATCAGACTGGGGCCACGAGTACCTTGACCGCGTGCTCGCGGTGCAGGTGGTGGATGACTTCGACGCGGCGCTCGCCCACATCCGCCGCTACGGCTCGCACCATACCGAAGTCATAGCCACCGGCGACGGCCACCGCGCGGCGCGCTTCGTCAACGAAGTCGACGCCTCGGCGGTGGTGGTCAACGCCTCCTCGCGATTCAATGACGGCGGCGAGCTGGGGCTTGGCGCTGAGATCGGCATCTCTACCAGCAAACTGCACGCCTACGGCCCGATGGGCCTTGAGTCACTGACCTGCCGCAAGTGGGTACTGGAGGGTACCGGGCAGGTGCGGCATGCTGAAGCCGGGATTGGGGATTCGGGATTCGGGATTCGTTAGCAGCCGGCGGCGCAAGTCGCCTCCGTCACGAGCTGCCGTTCCGGGGCCGGCGTTGTTGGATCACTCAACTCGCGCCGACACTCCGGGCGGCCCGAAGATTCGGCTCTTGGCTCCATACGAATCCCGAATCCCGAATCACGGCAACCAAAGGACCGCCTTCAAATCCTTCTCGATGCTTTCCGGGGTGTCGGTCGGGGCGTAGCGGCGGACCACCTTGCCCTGCTTGTCGACCAGAAACTTGGTGAAGTTCCACTTGATCAACTCGCTGCCGAGCAAGCCCTTGGCCTCCTTCTTGAGGTACTTGAACAGCGGATGTGCATCGCCGCCATTGACCTCGATCTTGGCGAACATCGGGAAGCTGACGTCGTAGTTCAGCGAGCAGAAGTTCTTGATCTCGTTCTCGTCGCCCGGCTCCTGATGGCCAAACTGGTCGCAGGGAAAGCCGAGCACGGCAAGGCCCTGGTCCGCGTACTTGTCCTGCAGCGCCTGCAGGCCGGTGTACTGCGGAGTGAAGCCGCATTTGGAAGCGGTGTTGACGATCAGCAGGGCCTTGCCGCGATAGTCGGCAAGGTTCAGGGTCTCGCCGTCGATGGTCTTGGCGCTGAACTCGTAGATGCTGGCCATGCGTGCTCCTGAGCGTGAAATTTTTCCCAGCATAGCCGAGCGGAACGCCGGGGCCGATGAAGCGTGACCGCCTTGACAGCGCCCGGCGCCCGGCCGTGCGATGATGCGCCGCAACATTGCACACGGGATTTCCGATGCTCTATCGCATGCACGAGCTGTCGCGGGCCCTGATGAGCCCCTGGGTCTATGGCGCAGAAGCCACGGCGCGGATGTTCTCCGCGCAGGAAAGCTGGCTGTCCCGGCTGCCCGGCGCCGAGCGCATCGCCGCAACCAACGAGCTGCTGTACCGGATCGGCAAGGGCTACGAGAAGCCCGAGTTCGGCTTGCGCAGCATCGAGGCCCATGGTCATACCCTGCCGGTGATCGAGATCGAGGCCGCACGCAAGCCGTTCTGCCGGCTGGTGCGCTTCAAACGCTACAGCGACGATGCGCGGGTCATCGACGACCTGCACGACGACCCCAAGGTGCTGGTCGTCGCCCCGCTCTCCGGCCACCATTCGACCCTGCTGCGCGATACGGTGCGCACCCTGCTGCAGGACCACAAGGTGTGGATCACCGACTGGGTCGACGCGCGCATGGTGCCGCTGGCCGATGGCGCCTTCCATCTCGATGACTATGTTGGCTACGTGCAGGATTTCATCCGCCAGATCGGCGCTGACCAGCTGCACGTGATCTCGGTCTGCCAGCCCACCGTCCCGGTGCTTGCCGCAGTTTCCCTGATGGCCTCGGCAGGCGAGCCGACGCCGCGCAGCCTGACCCTGATGGGCGGGCCGATCGACGCCCGGCGCAGCCCGACCCAGGTCAACAACCTGGCGACCACCAAGCCGCTGTCCTGGTTCCAGAACACGGTCATCCACGAAGTGCCGTCGAACTACCCCGGCGTGGGTCGCAAGGTCTATCCGGGCTTCCTGCAGCACGCTGGCTTCGTGGCCATGAACCCGGGCCGGCACGCCAACTCGCACTGGGATTTCTACCGCGACCTGATCCGCGGCGATCTTGACGACGCCGACGCCCATCGGCGTTTCTACGACGAGTACAACGCGGTGCTCGACATGGCAGCCGAGTACTACCTCGACACCATCCGCATCGTCTTCCAGCAGCATCTGCTGCCGCGCGGCCAATGGGATGTCGGCGGCCAGCGGGTCGAGCCCGATGCGATCCGCGACAGCGCCCTGCTGACCATCGAAGGCGAGCTGGATGACATCTCCGGCCTTGGCCAGACCCAGGCGGCGCATGAGCTGTGCCGCGGGATTCCCAAGAAGCAGGCGCGCCACATCACCGTCGAAGGCGCTGGCCACTACGGGATCTTCAGCGGCCGGCGCTGGCGCGACGTGGTCTATCCGCAGGTACGCGAGTTCATCCGCAGCCACGACACGCCGCCGAAGCGCTGAGCGGCGTGGCCAAGCAGTACGACCGCGCCTACTACGAGCGCTGGTATCGCGGCGCCCTGGGCGCCGAGCGCCGCGCCCACACCGCGCGCAAGGCGGCGCTGGCGGTGGCGACCTGCGAGTATTACCTCGGCCGTCCGCTGCGCAGCGTGCTCGACATCGGCTGCGGCGAAGGCAGCTGGCGCGCGCCGCTGCTGAAGCTGCGGCCCAAGCTGAGCTACCTGGGTCTTGACAGCAGCGAGTACGCGATCAGCCGTTTTGGCCGCTCGCGCGATCTACGCCTGGCGCGTTTCGCCCAGTTGGCCGAGCTGCGCTTTCCGCGCACCTTTGACCTGCTGGTCTGCTCCGACGTGCTGCACTATCTGCCCGCGGCCGAGATCAAGCGCGGCCTCAGCGGCTTTCCCGAGATCGGCCACGGCATGGCCTTCATCGACCTGTTCTGCCGCGGCGACCAGGCCGAGGGCGACCACGACGGTTTTCATGCCAGGACCGCTATGTTCTACGCCCGGCAATTCGCCGCCATTGGCCTGCGTCCGGTCGGCAGCCACTGCTATCTGCTGCCAGCCTTCGTCGAGAACCTCGCGCGGCTGGAGCAGCCCGGCCTCGCCTGATCGGCACCGGCCGCCTACCATCGACGGCCCGTGGCAAGCTGCCCGGCCTGGCACACGGAGCGCGCGGCACGGATGGACAAGGCTGGACAGCACCCCTTTGCCGGGCTTGATCCGCAAACCGTGGTCGACGCCGTGGAATCGCTGGGCCTTGCCTGCGACGGTCGCGTGCTGGCGCTCAACAGCTATGAGAACCGGGTGTTCCGCATTGGCCTTGAGGACGCGCCGCCGCTGATCGCCAAGTTCTACCGGCCGGGGCGCTGGAGCGATGCAGCCATCCTCGAGGAACATGCTTTTGCGGCCGAGCTGACCGAGGCCAATGTCCCGGTGGTGGCGCCCCTGCTGCTCAACGGCGCCACCCTGCACCCCTGCGGCGTGCAGCGCATCGCGCTGTTCCCGGTGCGCGGCGGACGCGCGCCGGAGATGGGCGACCGCGCCACCCTGACCTCGCTCGGACGCTTCCTTGGCCTGCTTCACAGCGTTGGCGCGCGGCGGCCTTTCCGTCATCGGCTGACGCTGGACGTTGAACGTTACGGTGACCTGCCGCTTGAGGCGCTGCTCGACTCCCCGCTTTTGCCCGCCGAACTCGGCGACAACCTCGCCGCCCTCGGCGATGCCCTCCTTGATCGCATCGACCAGCGCTTCGAGCGCATCGACCCGGCCTATATTCGCCTGCACGGCGACTGCCACGCCGGCAACGTGCTCTGGCTGGACGACGCTCCACAGTTCGTCGACCTGGACGACTGCCTCGACGGCCCGGCGGTGCAGGATCTGTGGATGCTGGTCTCGGGCAGCGCTGACGAGCAACGCGAACAGATGGACTGGCTACTGGAAGGCTATCGCGCCTTTGCCGAGTTCGACTCCCGCGAACTGGGCCTGATCGAAGCGCTGCGCGGCCTGCGCCTGCTGCACTTCCACGCCTGGGTCTGCCAGCGCTGGGAAGACCCGGCCTTCCCTGCCGCTTTCCCTTGGTTTGGCGAACGGCGACACTGGGAGCGCCTCCTGCAGCAGCTGCAGGAACAGCTTGCCGAACTCCAGGAGCACTCAGCATGGGACTGCATCGACTGATCCTCGCCGCCTTGGCCTGCGCTAGCGGCCTGCCTGCGCTTGCCGCGCCACTGACCACTGCCGAGGTGCTGGCGCAAAGCGCGCCCGCGGAGTGGCGTGAGATCCCCGCCGACCGCCTGCTGGTGATGGACTTCGAGAACGGCCGTGCGCTGCTGGAGCTGGCGCCGGAGTTCGCCCCCGAGCACGTGGCCAACATCCGCGCCCTGGCCAGCCAGGGTTACTGGGACGGGCTGGCGATCCTGCGCTCGCAGGACAACTACGTGGTCCAGTGGGGCGACCCCAATGCCGACAAACCGGAAGCCCGACGCGGCCTTGGTCAGGCCCGGGACAAACTGCCGGCGGAGTTCGATCGCGGCGTCGACGGCCTGCCCTTCGAATCCCTGATCGACCCCGATGCCTATGCCGCGCGCACCGGATTCAGCCTCGGCTTTCCGGTGGGCCGGGATGCCGAGAATCAGCGCACCTGGCTGCTGCACTGCTATGCCACCCTCGGCGCTGGCCGCGATATGGCCGCCGACAGCAGCACCGGGGCGGAACTGTATGTGGTGACCGGGCACAGTCCGCGCCATCTCGATCGCAACATCACCACGGTTGGCCGGGTCATCGAGGGCATCGAGACCCTGAGCAGCCTGCCGCGCGGAACAGGCACGCTGGGCTTCTACGCGGCCGCCCAGCGACCGATCCCGATCACCCGCATCCGGCTTGCCGCGGACCTGCCCGAAGCCGAGCGCCCGCGCCGCGAGCGCCTGGATACCCATAGCCGCAGCTTCCGCCTGCTGATCGAGGCGCGCCGCCATCGCCAGGAGGACTGGTTCGTCAATCCGGTCGGCCGGCTTGAGGCCTGCAATGTTCCGCTGCCGGTGCGCGAGCCGCCTGCACGATGAGGTTTGCCGCGCCCGGCGCGCTGTAGCAGACTGCTGCCGCGGCCGCTGCCTGCCAAGGATTGCAACGTGACCACCCTGCTGATCATCACCGGCCTGCTGGCCATCGCCTGCCTCGTACTCGGCCTGCAGGTCTGGCGCGACCGGCGCCGCCACAACGAGCTCAGGCGGCTGCTGGACCACGCCGACGCGCTGGAGGAAGTGCTGCATCAGGCGCGCAAGCGGATGACCGACATGCGCCAGGTCGTCGGTCGGGTGGCGCCGGACATCGGCGCCGTGGCGCAGGCCTCGCTGGAAGCCGATGGCCCGGTACAGCAAGGCCTGCGCAACGTCCTCGAACATCGACTGTGGATCGCCAAGAACGCCGAGTCGGCGTCCTTCGCTGAGCTGCAACGCGCGGTGACTGCGCTGCAGCGATCGCATCAGCAGATCGCCCAGCGACTGGAGCAGCTGGAAGGCGCGGCGGCCGAGCTGGAATCCGCTGCCCGCGCCGCCGAGGAGCAGGAGGCGCGCGAACCCTCCTCGCTGCGCCGGCAGGCGCCATGAGCACGCCGCGGATCATCCTCGCCTCCACCTCGACCTACCGGCGCCAGCTGCTTGAGCGGCTTCGCCTGCCGTTTGTCTGCGAAGCACCACGGATCGAGGAGATCCAGCACGTCGGCGAGTCGGTTGAATCGATGGTCGCCCGGCTGGCCCGCGACAAGGCCGCCGCCATCGCCCGGCTGCATCCGGCCGCGCTGGTGATCGGCTCCGACCAGGCGGCCAGCCTCGGCGGCCGCGCGCTCGGCAAGCCCGGCGACCCCGAGCGTGCGATCGAGCAGCTCCTGCACTGCGCCGGTCAGCGCGTACAGTTCCATACCGCGGTCTGCCTGCTCGGCCCGGACGGCGCCGAGCGCGGCGCGCTGGACACCACCACCGTGCGTTTCCGCGCCCTCGACGAGGCCGAGATCCGCCGCTACGTGGAGGTCGAAATGCCGATCGACTGCGCCGGCAGCTTCAAGTGCGAGGGCCTGGGCATCAGCCTTTTCGAAGGTATCGACAGCGAGGACCCCACAGCCCTGGTCGGCCTGCCCCTGATCGCCCTGTGTCGGTTGCTGCGGGAGGCCGGTGTGGCGCTGCCCTGAGCGCAGCCGCCCACCGCGTTCGGGCTCCCTAAGGGTCACGTACTTCCACCGACAGCGCAGTGACTGGATGCCAGTCGCGCCCTGCGCTGCGCGCTTCGAGAGTTAGCCAGCGCTGGCCGCTCGGCAGGGGCGCTGGCAAATGGCTCTGCCAGCCGACCTTGGGCATGGCGGGATCGCCGGTGTCGCCGAGGATCCCGGTCAGACTGGGCAGCGCTTGGGCCCCGATCGCGGGAACTATCAGTTGGGAATCGACGCGCAGCCGCAGCTCCTCGATGCCGCTGCCTCCGGCCACCGCCCAACCCGCGATCGCTGCGCCCGGACTCAGGCGCGCGCCTTCCTCGAGGTCGATATAGCCGATCACCGGCGGTCGGCAGGCGGTAGCGCTGCCTGCGGCGGGAAGTCGGTACAGGGCAAAGCGCTGATCGCCGCGATCGAACCAGTGTTCGTCCTGCCACAGGGCCTGCGGGTAGCGCTGGCACAGCGACCACAGCCACGCCGCGCGCTGACGCAGGGGCAGCGCTGCGGGCGTGACGACCAGCAAGCCGTCGACCTGCCGTTCCGCCTGCAGGGCTTCGGCATCGCGGCCGAGCCGGGCCAGCTCGCCCTGCCGACCGTGCTTGCTATTGTGCGGGTGGTCGAGCACAAACACCGGCCGCGGCACGCCTGCGGCGGCGAAGTGCTGCTCGAGCTGGGCTGCCAGCAGGAAGTGATCCACCGCCAGCGGCGCCCCGGGCTGCAGCCGGCTCAGCGCCGGATCCAGTGCCATCGCCAGCCGCTTGGCGCCCAGAAAGTTGTCCGGATAGAGCGAGCTGCCGACCAGACGCTCCGGAGCGAAACTGATGATCAGCAGATACACGCTGCCCGCAACACAGGTTGCTCCCGCGAGCGCCAGGGTCGCCCTTCGCAGCCACGATGAGATTGCCGGCCAGTGATAAGCCAGCGGAAGCGACAGGGCGAGATAGGCCGGCGCCGGCCAGTGCAGGCGGCTGCGCTCGCTGTCCACCCACGGACCAAGCAGCCAGTACAGTGCCAGCAGGGCCAGCCCCCAGGCCGCCCAGGGCAGCAGGCCGGGCGCCTTGCGCGAGCGCCAGCCGGCCCATAGCAGCAGGCCATACAACAAGGGACTGACCGTGATCGCCTGAAGCAGCGGATCGAATACCAGCTCCGGCTGGAAGTGGAACGGATGGCGCTCGATGAACTGGAAACTAAGCGCCTGTCCGTCACCCTTGCCCACGTCAAGGGCCAGCGGAACCAGTCCCAGCAGAAGCGTCGCAAGCGGTGGCCAGAGCAGCGGCCAGCGCAGCAGCCGGCGCGATCCGGGAAAGCCCAGCAACACCATGCCGGCTGCCGCCAGCGGCACGGCGAATCGATAGTGGGCCAGCACACCGAGCAGCACGCCCGCAGCCAGCCACCATCGCCCGGAATGGTATCCCGCAAGCGCCCGTTGGGCACCCAGCAGGCAGAGCACGATGGCCAGGTTAAGGCCGACGTCGGGCAGCATCATGACGCCGTTCATCGCCATGATCGGCGGCAGGCTGGCCAGCAGCAGGCAGCGCCAGGCCAGTCGCGCGTCACCGAGCTCACGCGCGGCGCGAAACAGCAGGAACAAGGTCAGCCAGGAGAGCAGCAGCCCGGGCATCCGGATCGCCCATGCCGCATCGCCGAACGCCGCCGTGGACAGCGCGATCAGCCACGGCGTCAGCCCCGGCACATCGTCGAAGGCCGGTGCCGGCTGCTGCGACTCCAGCCAGTAGAAAGCTTCGTCGCCGAACAGCGGCAGCTGCCAGCACAGCAGCAGCTTTGTGAGCTGCAGGGCGAGCACCCACCAGGCGCTGGCCGGCAGCTGGCCCATGCCACCCTCACCCCTCGCTGGGTACACTCCTTGCTCCTTGTTGACCGGAAGCCCTGCCGATGTCCGACGCCGCGATCCTACCCGAGCAACGCATGCAGTCCCTTCGGCAGGCCATCGCGCAGGTCAATGGTCTGGTGCTCGGCAAGCCGCGCCAGGTCGAGCTGGCCTTCGCCTGCCTGCTGGCCGGCGGCCACTTGCTGATCGAGGATTTGCCGGGACTTGGCAAGACCACGCTGGCGCGCTCGCTCGCAGCCAGTCTCGGCCTTGGCTTCCAGCGCATGCAATTCACCGCCGACCTGTTGCCTTCCGACATTCTCGGCGTCTCGGTGTTCGACAACGAAGCGCGCCAGTTCCGCTTCCATCCCGGCCCGATCTTTACCCAGCTGCTGCTGGCGGACGAGATCAACCGGGCGCCGCCGCGGACCCAGAGCGCCCTGCTTGAAGCGATGGCCGAACAGCAGGTGACCGTCGACGGCGCCAGCCACGCCCTGCCCTCTCCTTTCTTCGTGATCGCCACCCAGAACCCGGTCGACCTCGCCGGCACCTTTCCCCTGCCCGACTCCCAGCTCGACCGCTTCCTGATGCGCATCGTACTTGGCTATCCGGAAGCCGCGGCCGAACGCGACATGCTCGCCGGAGACAGCCGCCAGGTCATGATCGACCGCGCCCGCCCGCTGCTTGCCGCCGACGAGGTGCTGGCCCTGCGCGGCGCGGTCGAGAAAATACACGCCAGCGAGCGGCTGATCAGCTATCTACAGGCCCTGCTCGCCGAAAGCCGGCGCCACCAGGGGGTGCGGGTCGGTCTGTCGCCGCGTGCCGGGCTTGCCTTGCTGCGCGTTGGCAAAGCGCTGGCCGTGCTGCGCGGCGGCGACCATGTCGTGCCTGAGCTGCTGCAGGAAGCCTTTATCGAGGTGGCCGCGCACCGGCTGAGCCTGGACGCCGAGGGTCCGGGCGCTGAAGAAGTCGCGCGAGCCATCCTGCGGGCGGTTCCGGCCGGCTGACCCGATGTCTCTGCTGCAGCCATTCCGGCAGCGTGTGCTCGAATTCGCCGAGCGCCGGCTGCCTGCGCTGACCCGGCTCAAGCAGGCCGAGACCCTACCCGTGGTCCTGCACCGACGGCGGCTGTACATCCTGCCCAGCGCGTTTGGAATCGGCCTTGGTGTATTGCTGGCGATGATGTCGATGGGGGCGCTGAACTACGACAACAATCCGGCCCTGATCCTTGCCTTCCTGCTCGCCTCCACCGCCCACACCAGCATGCTGCAGGGCTATCTGGCCCTGCGCGGACTGCGCCTGGTCGCCGTGCATGCCGAGCCTGTGCACGCCGGCGACAACCTGCTTCTGCAATGCCATTTCGACGCCCTGGAGGCGCGGGGGCGTCACGGCTTGGCGCTGCGTCGCGGCAGCCAGCGCAGCTTCTTCAGCCTGGAGCCCGATTCCTCCTGCATCGCAACCCTGCCGGTGCCAACTGAACATCGAGGTTGGCTTGCGGTCGGCAGGATCAGTATCGAAACCCGGCGCCCGCTGGGCCTGTTCCGGGTCTGGAGCTGGCTGCATCCCGAAGCCCGGCTGCTGGTCTACCCGCGCGCCGAGGCCCACCCGCCGCCGCTTCCGCGGCCCTCGCGCGACGGCGTACCGCGACGCCGGCGCGGCCCCGACGAGGAGGTGCTCGGGCTGCGCGACTACCGGGTCGGTGATGCCCTGCGCACCGTTGCCTGGAAACGCAGCGCGCAGGCCGGCAAGCTGCTGGTGCGCGAGTTCGAGACGCCAGCCGGTCGCGACGCGCTGCTCGACTGGCATGCGATGAGCGGGCTGAGCAGCGAACAGAAGATCTCGCGCCTGACCGGCTGGCTGCTCGACGCCGAGCGACAAGGCCTGCGCACCGAGCTGCGTCTGCCAGGCCGCAGCATTGGTCCCGGCAGCGGAGCCCAGCACCGGCACCGCTGTCTGCGCGAACTGGCCCTCCTGCCATGAAGTCGCAGAAGCTCGACCGCGGCGCCGCGCGCTGGACCACGCTGTCGGCGACCAGCTCCGTTCTGCCGCTGGGGTTGGTCCTCCCGGGAAGCGTGCAGGCGCTGCTCCTGCTGTGCTTTTCGCTGGGCGCTGCCAGCACGCTCAGCCAACGACTGCTGCCGCGCGCGCTGCGGATCGTGCTGGCCCTGCTGGCCCTCGTCGCCGTGCTTTGGCAATTCGAGATCGGCTCGGTACGCATGTTCGGCCGTGACGCCGGCTCGGCCCTGCTCGCAGTCATGCTGGGCATGAAGCTGCTGGAGACCGAAACCCTGCGCGACGGACGCAGCGCGGTCGTGTTCGGGCTGTTCGCGGTGATGGCTGCCTTCCTCCAGGACCAGGGGCCAAGCACCCTGGTCCTCGCCTTGATCGCCGGACTGATCTCGATCGCAACCCTTTCGCGACTCACGGCCATCGAGTATCCCGACGGCGCGCAGCGCGTTGCCGACGACGACGTTCGCATGGCACGCGTTCGCCTGCGCGGCGCGGGCCGGATGCTCGCCTACTCGCTACCGCTGGCCCTGGTCGGCTTCTTTCTTTTCCCACGCCTTGCCCAGCCGCTGTGGGGCCTGCCGCAAAACACCGAGGCCGGACGCAGCGGCCTGTCCGAGGACATGAGCCCGGGTGACATCTCGAGCCTGTTCGTCGATGACTCGCCGGTGCTGCGGGTCAGCTTCGACGAAGCGATCCCCCCGGCGCCGCAACGCTACTTCCGTGGCCCAGTCCTGCATGATTTCGATGGCCGCCGCTGGACACGCGGCTATCTGGCCAACAACCACCCTGCGGAACTGGTCGCCCTGGGGCCCCGGCTCAGCTACAGCGTCGAACAGGAGCCCACCGATCGCCGCTATCTGTTTGCGCTGGAGCAGCCCGACCAGCCGCCGCGCACCGTCGCCCTAGACTACGGACGTGCCCTGCTGGTCGAGAAGCCGCTCAGCAAGCTGACCCGCACCCGCTTCGAGTCGGTCCTCAACTACCGATTGGAGCCCACCCTGCCGCGGACCCTGCAGCGCTGGCTGACCAGCCTGCCCGAGGGCTTCAATCCGCGCACGCTGGCGCTCGCAAGGCAATGGCAAGAGGAACATGGCACGCCAGAGGGGGTTATCCGAGAGGCCCTTGAATGGTTCAACGCGGAGTTCACCTACACCCTGGAGCCGCCGCTGCTCGGCCGCGACAGCGTCGATGACTTTCTGTTCGAGACACGACGCGGCTATTGCGAACATTTCTCCTCGGCCTTGACCGTGCTGATGCGCGCCGCCGGCTATCCGGCCCGGGTCGTTACCGGCTATCAGGGTGGCGTGGTCAACCCGCTCGGCGACTATCTGATCGTGCGCCAGTCCGATGCCCACGCCTGGGCAGAAGTGTGGATGGAAGGCCGCGGCTGGGTGCGGGTGGATCCGACCAATGCCGTGGCACCGGAGCGCATCGAGAGCGGCAGCCAGTCCCTGCGCCCCGAATCCGCATGGCGCGAAGCAGGTATCCCCTTGCGTGACGCCATCGACTGGCTGCGCCGCGGCTGGAACGACTGGGTGCTCGGCTATGGCGCCGCGCAACAGCAACAGCTGCTGCGCCCGTTCGGTGTCGACAAGGCCGACTGGCGCGATCTCGGCGTGGCGCTGATCGCCGCAGCCGGTCTTGCGCTGGCGCTAACCGTCGCCTTGTTGCTGCGGCGCACCGGCGACGGCGAACACCCGGTCGACCGCGCCTGGCGCCGGCTGCGGACGCGCCTGCGCAAGGCCGGTTATCCGCTAGAGCCGGATTCTCCACCGCGCAGGATTGCCGACATGCTCGAAGCGCAGCCTGAACTCAGCAAGCTGTGCCAGCGCTACAGCGACTGGGCGTTCGGCAGGCCAACACAACGCGAAAGCGACGCCGACCTGCTCGCCGCACTGCGCCGCGCGCGCGTCAGACGCGGCTAAGCGGCGCCCGGCAAGCGCAGCAACCGGTGCAGTTCCGCGGACACCGGATAGCAGGCAGGCTTGTTTGCGTGATTGAGGCGCTGCCAATGTTTGGGCGCATAGCTGCCGTTCGCAGGGCAATCCGGCGAGCTGTTGTGGGAGCGGATCGTATCCGCGACCGCAGCGCTACAGGCTTGCCACTGACTGCGGTGAGATCGAAGCGCCGCGGTCGCGGATACGATCCGCTCCCACAGAAAGCCGGCGCTTTTGATGAACCT